>JANOLA010000637.1:0-13199 GCA_031419535.1 Burkholderiales bacterium
AGGAACACCACGTTCTGGAACGGCGGCGGCAGCTTGAAGTTGAGACCCGGCTCCTGCACGACCTCTTTGATTTCACCCAGCGCGTAGATCACCGCGACCTGGCGCTGGTCGACGACGAACAGCATCGACGCAAGCACCATCAAGGACAGCAGGAATGCGCCGACGATCAGACCGATTCGATTCATGGTGTGGTTCCTTCCCTGCCTCAACGACCGTCGCGGTCGCGCCCGCGCTGGCCGTCGCGCGAACGCACGTCGACGCTGCCGCTGCCGGCCTCGGCGGCGGGCGCTGCCGGCGCCGCGATCGCCGGTGCCACGGCGCCGGCTTGTTGCATCAGTTTTTCCAGAGGCAGGTACAGCAGGTTCGAGTTGCTGTGGCTGTCGATCATGACTTTGCTGACGTTCGAGTAGACCTGCTGCATCGTCTCGAGGTACAGGCGGTCGCGCGTCACCGCCGGCGCCTTCTGGTACTCGGCGAGCACCTGGCGAAAGCGCTGCGCATCACCCTCGGCCTGCGCGATGACGCGCGACTTGTAGCCTTCCGCCTCTTCGCGCAGGCGTGCCGACGAGCCCTGCGCCTTCGGAATCACGTCGCTCGCATAGGCCTGGCCCTCTTTCTTGAGGCGGTCGCCGTCTTGACCCGCCTTGAGCGTGTCTTCGAACGCCGCAAGCACCTGCTCGGGCGGCTGCACGCTTTGCACGTTGACGTTGACGACGACGATGCCGGCCTTCAGCCGGTCGAGCTGGTTTTGGATCGACGTCACGAGGTCGGCGGCGATCGCGTCGCGCTGCTCGTAAAGCACCGAATCGATCTTGCTTTTGCCCACGATCTCGCGCACCGCCGATTCGGCGGCCAGGCCCACCGCGTCTTCCGGATCGCGGTTCTCGAACAGGAAGGCGCGCGAATCCTTCAAGCGGTACTGCACCGTGAAGCGAATGTCGATGATGTTCTCGTCTTGCGTCAGCATCGACGAATCGCGCAGCCCGGTGGCGGGAACGACTGCGTTCTTGCCAACCTCGCGCGAGCGCAGTTGCGTCACGCGCACACCTTCATGCGCCTGGAACGGGTACGGGAGGCGCCACTTGAAGCCGGCGTCTTCGGTGCGGCTGTACTTGCCGAACGACGTGACGACCGCCTGCTCGCCTTCTTGCACGATGAAGAAGCCGCTGCCCAGCCACACCATCAGCACCACGCCGACGATCAACAGCGCGCCGATGCCCGCGCTCTTCGGGTCAGACGTGAAGCTGGGTCCGCCGCCGCCACCGCCGCCGCGATCGCCGCCGGAATCATCCGAGCCGTTGCCGCGCTGCGGCTTGCCTTTGCCGCCGAACAGGCCGCCGAGCTTGTTGTTCAGGTCGCGCCACAGTTCATCCAGGTCGGGCGGGCCGTCGCCGCGGCCGCTGGCCTGCATCGGCGCGTCATGCGCCGCGGCGCGCCCGCGCAACTTGAGCGCAAGAGCCGACAGGATGCCTGCCAGGAGCCGCGCCAGCGCGGACCCAAGGCCGCGCAATGCGCTGGGAGAGTGGGAGGAGGTCGATGAACTCATGTCGATGCCAGAATCTTGTCAGGATGGGTCCGCCGCGATGTGGATTGCTCGAGCGGTTGTTCGTCGTTCGGGTGCGGCGGCGCATCCTCAGGTGGAGCGAAAGAATCGGGATTCAAGTCTTGCGTCTGGTTTGTCGCGAGCGCCGGATG
Organism: Burkholderiales bacterium; assembly: GCA_031419535.1. GTDB lineage: Bacteria > Pseudomonadota > Gammaproteobacteria > Burkholderiales > Burkholderiaceae_C > JAEMQF01. Next base: position 1,696 of record JANOLA010000637.1, read on the forward strand.
GGATACAAGAGCCTCGGCGATCACGCGCCGCAGTTCGTCCAGGCCCAAACCTGTGAGCGCGCTGACGAACACGCGCTGCATCGGCGGGCCTTCGACCCCCATTTGAACATCGACCAGGGTGCCCGGGCGCTGCGCCTCTTCCAGGCGGTCGGCCTTGTTGAATACCAGGATCTGCGTGACCCGGTCGGCGCCGATCTCGGCAAGCACGCGCTGCACCTCGGCGATCTGCTCGTCGCGCACCGGGCTTGCGCAGTCGATCACGTGCAGCAGCAGGTCGGCATCAGCCGCCTCTTGCAGCGTTGCCTCGAACGCTTCGATCAGCTTGTGCGGCAGGTCGCGGATGAAACCCACGGTGTCGGACAGCGCCACCGAGCGCTCCACATCCGGCACATGGAGTTGCCGCGTCGTCGTGTCCAGCGTCGCGAACAGCTGGTCGGCCGCGTAGGCCTTGGCGTTCGTCAGCGCATTGAACAGGGTCGACTTGCCCGCGTTGGTGTAGCCCACCAGCGAAATCCGAAAAGTCTGGTTGCGCTCGCGCGAGCGGCGCTGCGTGCCGCGCTGGCGCTTCACGCGCTCGAGCTTGGCCTTGATGCCCTTGATGCGCTCGCCGATCATGCGCTTGTCGAGTTCGATCTGCGCCTCGCCCGGCCCGCCGCGATTGCCGATGCCGCCGCGCTGGCGCTCGAGGTGGCTCCAGCGCCGTACCAGGCGTGTCGACAGGTACTGCAGCCGCGCCAGCTCCACCTGCAACTTGCCTTCGTGGCTTTGCGCGCGCTCGCCAAAGATTTCGAGGATGAGCATCGTCCGGTCGGCGACGGCGCAACCCAGATGGCGCTCCAGGTTGCGCTGTTGCGCGGGCGACAGGGCCTGGTCGAACAACACCGCTTCGGCGCCGAGTTCCTGCACCATCGCCTTGATTTCGTCGGCCTTGCCGGAGCCGACAAACAGCGCCGGGTCCGGCGCCTTGCGCTTGGCCATGACCCGCGCGACGACTTCGTCGCCCGCCGATTCGGCCAGCAGCGCCAGCTCGTCCAGGCTCGGGTCGAAGTGGCGAGAACGGCCGAAGTCAACGCCGACCAGCACGGCGCGAGCCGGGCTGTCGGCGCTGCCGCGAGGCGACGAGTCTGCGGAACTCAAGGCGAACCCAAGTGAAACTCAGCGGGCCGCGCCGACCTTGCGCACGGGCTGCGCGAGCCGGGGCGATCAGGGCTGTTCAGGGGGTTCCGCCGCGTGGAAGTTGACTGCGCGGCCGGGAACGACGGTCGAGATGGCGTGCTTGTAGACCATCTGCGTGACCGTGTTGCGAAGCAGAACGACATATTGGTCGAAAGACTCGATGTGCCCCTGCAGCTTGATGCCGTTCACCAGGTAGATAGAGACCGGAACATGCTCTTTGCGCAGCAGGTTCAGGAACGGGTCTTGTAGGAGTTGCCCTTTGTTGCTCACGATATGCTCCGTGATGAGAGTGCGGAAGTCGGCGACGTTAACACAGCGGCGTCGGGAAAGCCCGCACAAACCCAGGGCAAGAAGCGCTCATGAGGAAACGCACGGCCGCCCGAAGTTTCCTCATCCCCAAGGGCCACGTAGGGGCCCCTTCGTGGCCCTTGGGGCAGACGACGTATGTCGTCGGCCTGGGGGCCCCAATTACCGCTTCTCGTCAAACGGATTGCGCGAGCCGCGCAGCTCAATGCGCATCGGCGTGCCGAAAAGCTTGAAATGCTCGCGAAACCGCCCTTCCAGATAGCGTTTGTACGAGTCGGTGACGTGCTCGACCGAGTTGCCGTGGATCACGATGATCGGCGGGTTCATGCCGCCCTGGTGCGCGTAGCGCAATTTCGGGCGAAACCCACCGGCGCGTTTGGGCGTCTGGTGCTGCACCGCCTCTTGCAGCAGCCGCGTCAGTTGCGGTGTGGGCAGTTTGCGGATGGCCGAGGCGTGCGCTTCGCGGATCGCCTTCCACAGCGGCGCCAGCCCCTGGCGGCGTTTGGCTGAAATGTGCTGGACCGGCGCGAAGCGCAGAAACGGCAGTCGCTGCTCGATCGTGCGCGCCAGCGTCTGCTTCTGGTAGTCGTCCACCGCGTCCACTTGTTGACCGCGAGCGCCACTGCACGCCCGCTTTCCAGGATGTAGCCGGCGATGTGCGCGTCCTGGTCGGTCACGCCCTGGGTCGCGTCGAGCAGCAGCACGACCACGTTCGAATCGGAAATCGCCTGCAAGGTCTTGACGACGGAGAACTTCTCGACCGACTCGAACACCTTGCCCTTGCGCCGCAGGCCGGCGGTGTCGATCAGCTCGAAGGGTTGGCCGTCGTGTTCGAAAGCCACATGGATCGCGTCGCGCGTCGTTCCCGGCTGGTCGAAGGCGATCAGGCGTTCTTCGCCGAGCCAGGTGTTGATCAGCGTCGATTTGCCCACGTTCGGCCGGCCGGCGACGGCCAGGCGAATCGGACCGTTCTCTTGTTCATCGTGGGTCTCGGCCTGCGGCGCCTCGAAGTCCTGCAACGCCGCTTCGAGCAGGCTGCGAATCCCCTGCCCGTGCGCCGCCGACACCGGGTGCGGCTCGCCCATGCCGAGCTCGAAAAATTCACCGAGCCGGGGCGACTCCGCCATGCCTTCGGCCTTGTTCGCCGCGACCAGCACTTTCTTGCCGCGTTGGCGCAGGAAACGCGCGATGTCGTCGTCTTGCGGCGTGACCCCGGCGCGCACGTCGACGACGAAGATCACGACATCGGCCTCGGCCACCGCGGCCTGGGTCTGCTTGGCCATCTCGGCGACGATGCCCTCGGGCTTCTCCGGCTCGAAGCCGCCGGTGTCGATGACGATGAAGCGGTGCTCGCCCAGGCGCGCCTCGCCATAGTGGCGGTCCCGCGTGAGCCCCGAGAAGTCGGCGACGATCGCGTCGCGGCTTTTCGTGATTCGATTGAAGAGCGTCGACTTGCCCACATTGGGGCGGCCGACGATGGCCAGCACCGGGGTCATTCAAACTTCCAAAGTCGAGTTTGCTCCCTCTCCCTCTCCCGCGTGCGGGAGAGGGTTGGGGTGAGGGTCTGCGCGATGGGCCACGGCGCCACCCGCCAGCCCTCACCCCCACCCTCTGCCAAAGGGAGAGGGAGCAAGATCTTTTTCATTCCGGCCGAAACGCGAACAAGCCGCCATTGCGCGTGGCCACCAGCATCGTGGTTCCGGCCAGCACCGGCGCCGCCGCGATGGCGCTGCCGTCGGTGGGCAGGCGCAACTGCGGCTCGCCTTTGTCGGTGGACAGCCAGTGCACGTAACCTTCGGCGTCGCCGAACACGAGCGTATTGCCGGCGCGCAGCGGCGCGCTCAAGCCGCGGTAGAGCATGCCTTCCGACGACCAGGCGATGTCGCCATTCGCGGTGCGCCAGGCGCTCAACCGGTCGGACGCGTCGGCGCCGTAAATCATCTGTTCGTCGCCGGCCACGCCCTGGGTGCCGCCGACGTTCTTGCTCCACTGCAAGGCGCCGCGCTCGCCGTCCACGCAGCCCACCGCCGATTGGAACGAGCGCGAACACACGAGCTTGCCGATGCGCGCCACCGGGCCCACCAGATCGGCCAGGCGCTCCACTTCATTCGTGCCGCGCGGCGTGGCGACGGCGACTTCCCAGCGCACACTTCCCTTCAGCGGATCCAGCCCGGCCAAACGCGGGCCTTGGCCGACGAGCAAGGTGTCTTTGAACGGCAGCAGCGCACCGGCATGCGCAAGCGTCAGCGGGTCGCCGGGGCGTTTGGACGACCACAGGCGCCGGCCGTCGAGTGCGTCGAACGCATGCACCGAGCGGTCTTGCGCGAGCACGAAGACGCGCTCCCCCGCCACCAGCGGCGCGCTGCTGACGCGCACGCCCAAGTCCTTGCGCCACGCCTCTTTGCCGGCCTGAAGGACGACCAGTTCGCCACTGCGCGTGACCACCGCCGCAAAGCGCCCGTCGGAGCCGACACCGGCGCTGAGCGAGGTGCCGAGCTCGGCGCGCCACAAGGTGCGACCGGTCGCGGCGTCGAGCGCGAGCACGGTGCCGTCGTCACCGGCCACGGTGAACGTGCCGGCACTCACCGCGATCGCCAGCGGGAACTTCACGCCCTCGAGCTTGTCGCTCCAGACCATGCGCCCGGCGATCTTCGGCTCCAACGCCTCGAGCGGCTTCGGCGAGGGCTTGTCGGCGGCGCACGCGGCCAGCGCCAGGCTGATGCCGACCGGCCAGAGCGGCCAGAGCGGCCGGTCCAGACAGCGCCGGCGCGCTGGCGTCATTGTTTCGCCCCGCCCGCGGGTTTGGCGTCTTCGGCGGGGGCCGCCCCGAGCGCGGCGAGTTTGGCGTCGATCAGGCGCCGGTAGCTGACCTTGGCGTCCATGGCTTTCCACGCCTTCGTGTAAGCGGCTTTTGCCTCTTCCGTCTTGCCCTGTGCGGCGAGCACGTCGCCGCGCCGGTCTTCGACGAGCGCAACGAAGTCCTTCGCGCTGGCCTGGTCGAGTTGCTTCAGCGCGTCGTCGTACTTCTTCTGGTCGAGCAGCACGCCCGCCAAGCGCAGCCGCGCAATCGTCTTGTACTCCGCTTCGCCGGCATTGGCGGCCACCCATTCGAGCACCGCCGCGGCAGCGTCAGCCTGGCCTTTTTCGACCTGCAGCTTCGCCGTCATCAGGCCGGCTTGCTGCGTGATCGTGGTGCGCGCGAAGCGCTCTTTCATGTCGTTGAAGACGCCGGCGGTCTTGGCCACGTCGCCCGCCATCGCGGCTTTGTCGAACTCTTCGAAGATCGCGCTGGCCTTGCCCGCCTGGTCGCGCTGCCACCAGTTCCAGCCGTTCCACCCCGCGTAAGCGGTGAGCAGCGCGATCAGCAACCAGGTGATCAGGTTGCCGTAGTCTTTCCAGAACGCCTTGAGTTGGTCGAGTTGTTCTTGTTCTTCGAGGTCGAGGTGCGTGGCCATGGCGCGAGGGTCGAATTTCAGACGAAGCTCGGATTATGCGTTGCGCGCGCTGCGCGGGTTGCGCAAAGGCGCGGCCCACCGCGACGCTTCGGCGAGCAGCAAGCAGCGCTGCTCGGCCGCTGGGTCGCGCAGGTCCTTGCAGGCGACTTCGCCGCGCGACAGCTCGGCTTCGCCGAAGATCAGCGCGTAGCGCGCGCCGCTCGTGTCGGCCCGCTTGAACTGGGCCTTCATGCTGCCCCAACCGTCGCGGCCCGCCGCATGCATTTGCACCGACAGGCCCTCGGCCCGCAGCGCTTCGCAGGCGGCGATGGCCGCAGGCAGGGCCGGGGCCGCAGGGACGATGGCGTAAATGTCCGGCGCGCTGGCCGGTGCCTGGACGCCCACCGCTTCGAGCAGCAGCAGCATGCGCTCGATGCCCATGCCCCAGCCGATGGCCGGCGTGGGTTTGCCACCGAGTTGCTCGAACAAGCCGTCGTAGCGGCCGCCGCCGCACACCGTGCCTTGCGAACCGAGCTTGTCGGTGATCCATTCGAACACCGTCAGGTTGTAGTAGTCCAGGCCGCGCACCATGCGAGGGTTGATGCGGTAGGGTTGGCCCGCGGCGTCGAGCGCGGCGCGAACCGCATTGAAGTGGGCAAGCGTTGCCTCGCCGAGGAAGTCCATGAGCTTGGGCGCCGCCTCCACCACCGCCTTCATGGCTGGATTCTTCGTGTCCAGAATGCGCAGCGGGTTGCTGTGCAGGCGCCGCCGGGCATCTTCGTCCAGCACATCGGCGTGCGCTTCGAAGTGGGCAATCAGCGCCGCGCGATGCGCCAGGCGCTCCGGCGGCTGGCCGAGGCTGTTGATTTCCAGCCAGACATGCTCTTGAGGAATGCCAAGATCACGCAACAGCGTGCGGCACATCAGAATCAGCTCGGCGTCCACATCCGGCCCGGCCAGGCCGAGCGCCTCGGCGTCGATCTGGTGGAACTGGCGGTAGCGCCCCTTCTGCGGCCTCTCATGGCGGAACAGCGACACCTGGGACCAGACCCGCAGCGGCCCGTTGTAGAGCGCGTTGTGTTCGATCATCGCGCGCACGATGCCGGCGGTGGCCTCGGGTCGCAGCGTGAGCTTGTCGCCGTTCATCGAGTCCTCGAACGAATACATTTCCTTCTCGACGATGTCGGTCACTTCGCCCAGGCCACGCACGAACAGCGCCGTCGGTTCGACGACGGGCGTGCGCAGATTCGCATAGGCGTAGCGCGCCATCAGCGCACGCACCTTCTGTTCGAACCATTCCCAGCGCGCCGATTCGGGCGGCAGGATGTCGTTCATTCCCTTGACGGCTTGCAATGCTTCAGCCATGGTGTCTCGAATCGATGGTTTGGCGGCCGCGCGCAGCGCAGCCACGTTGAATTTCAACAGCGCGTGGCCGTCAAATCGAATCGGCCGAACGCGTCTGTCTCGAAAAGGAGCGCACGGCCCTGATCAACCTCTCAAGCCGGTGCGCTCGTATGTCGCTCTTGCGCCGCGCCGAAGCGCTTTTCGATGTAGTTCTCGACCAGCGCGTGAAACTCCTGTGCGATGCCATCGCCGCGCAGCGTCAGCGCCTTCACGCCGTCGATGAACACCGGCGCGGCCGGCGCCTCGCCGGTGCCCGGCAGGCTGATGCCGATGTCGGCGTGTTTGCTCTCGCCGGGGCCGTTGACGATGCAGCCCATCACCGCCACCTTGAGTTTCTCGACGCCGGGGTAGCGCGCCTTCCACACCGGCATCTGCGCGCGCAAGTAGTCGTCGATCTGCTTTGCCAGGTCCTGGAACGTCGTGCTCGTGGTGCGGCCGCAGCCTGGGCACGCGGTGACGCTCGGGTTGAACGCACGCAGGCCGAGCGACTGCAGGATCTCCAGCGCGACCACCACTTCCTGGGTGCGCGCCTCGCCGGGCAGCGGCGTCAGCGACACGCGGATCGTGTCGCCGATGCCTTCTTGCAGCAACAGCGCGAGCGCCGCGGTCGAGGCAACCGTGCCCTTCGTGCCCATGCCCGCTTCGGTGAGGCCGAGGTGCAGCGCGTAGTCGCAGCGTGCGGCAAGCGCGCGGTACACGCTCACCAAGTCTTGCACCGCCGACATCTTGCACGACAAGATGATCTGCTCGCCGCGCAGGCCGAGCTCTTCGGCACGCCTGGCCGAGCCGATGGCCGACTCGATCAGCGCGCGGTACATCACCTGCCGCGGCTCATGCGGTTCGCGCAGCTTCGCGTTCTCGTCCATCAGCGCCGTGAGCAGTTCCTGGTCCAGACTGCCCCAGTTCACGCCGATGCGCACCGCCTTGTCGTGCTTCGCGGCAATCTCCACCATCTGCGCGAACTGCCGATCGTGTTTGTCGCCCTTGCCGACGTTGCCCGGGTTGATGCGGTACTTGCTGAGCGCGCGCGCACACGCCGGGTGGTCGCGCAGCAGGCGGTGCCCGTTGTAGTGAAAGTCGCCGACCAGCGGCACGTCGATGCCCATGCGGTCGAGCTGCTCGCGGATGTGCGGCACGGCAAGCGCGGCTTCGGGCGTGTTGACGGTGATCCGCACCAGCTCCGAGCCCGCGATCGCCAGCTCCTTGACCTGGATCGCGGTGCCGATCGCATCCACCGTGTCGGTGTTCGTCATCGACTGCACCCGCACCGGCGCGTCGCCACCGACGGTGACGACCTTGCTGCCCCAGCGCACAGTGGCCTGGCGCGTGCGGCGCCGCGTGGGCACCGCGGTGGGAATCGGATCGAACTCTGACATGGGTGCAAGGGCCATGGTGTCGGTTCAGTTTGACGTTACTTCAACTCGAAACGCGCAACGTTGTCGCGCGTGAACGACCGCAGATCCATCGCCTTGCCGCGAAACGCAACCTGCGTCGCGCGGGCGTTGCCGATCGTCACCTTGAACGGTGTCTCGCCGTTCAGCCCCACCGCTTCGCCGGCACGCAGCTCGCGCGACAGCAAAGACTTGCCCTGGGCGTCTTGAACGTCGACCCAAACCGGGTCGGTGGCCCGAAACTGCAGCAGGCCGCCCGCAGCAGCTGAGGCAACCGCTGGCTTGGTTGGCGCCGCGGGCTGGGCAGGTGCAGGCGTGACTGTGGGTGCCGGCACAGGGGTGGGCGCGCGTGCTGGCGCGACGGCGGTTGCAGGAGCGGTCGCGACTGCGGGCGCTGGCGCAACTTTGGGAGCAGGTGCAGGACCGGGCGCCGGCGTCGCTGCGGCAGCAGGTGCCGGCGCAGGAGCCGGAGCAGGCGCTGCGGCGACTTTCTGTGCAGGTGCCGGAGTCGGCGTCGGTTCTGGTGTCGGCGTGGGTGTACGTGCTAGTGCTGGTGCCGGTGCCGGCGTCGGCATCGGGGCTGGTGCGGCAGCAGCCCCCGGCCCAGGCGAGGGCATTTGCGGCGTCGCCGCAGGCACGGCATCAAGCCTGGGCTTGTCGCCTTCCGCAATTCGCGTTCCCGCCGCCGGCTGCGCGGTTGAAGTCGCCGCGGGTGCCGGCGTGCCGGACACCGCCCTGGGCGACACCTTGGCGGGCGCTTGCCAGCTCGCGGGCAGGAACACGTAGAGCAACACGCCCGCGGCGAGCAGCACGGTGCCACCGAGGAAGGGCTTCGCGCGCGACCACCATTCGTCGGGAAGCCCCTGCGGCGCCCCTTCGCGATACGGCGCGTTGAGGCCGACGTGGATCTGGTCCAGGCGCTGCCCCGGCAAACGAGGCAACAGCGCGAGCACCGGCCCGGGATCGATCTTCAAGGTGCGGCAGATCGTCTGCGCCAGCCCTCTCACAAACACCGGGTCGGGCAATTGGTCGAACTGGTCGGTCTCGAGCAGTTCCAACCGGCGTGACGTCACCTTCAACATCGCGGCGAGTTCGTCCACCGGCAGGCCGCGCTGTTCGCGCGCCGCGCGCAACATCGCACCGGCGCTCGCCGCAGGAGCCGGGGCCGCTGTTGGTTCGTCGCTCATGCCGTCACGCACCCGGTCACCCATCTCGTCACTCATTCCGTCATTCGTCCCAGCGGCCCTGCTCGAAAGCCGAGGCTTCGCGCGACTCCGGGAAACGGCGTCGCAGTTGTTGGCCCAGTTCCGAGCGCGCGCGCAGTTGCCCGAGCCGGTTTTCGATCCGCGCCGCGAGCCACAGCGACTGCGCGTTGGCGACTTCGTTCGAGGCGTTGACGCGGCGCACGTAAAAGCGCGCGCGCTCGTATTCCTTGCGGCGGTACAAGATCTCGGCCAGGGTGAACGCCGCGCTCATGTTGCCGGGTTCGATCTCGTTGGAACGGCTCAGGCTGCGCTCGGCCAGCTCGAGCTGCCCGGCTTGCGAAAAACAAATGCCCTGCGTCAGGTAGGTGCGCGCCGAGTCGCGGTAGCGCGGTGCCGCCAGCGCTTGCTCGAACTGAACATGGGCTTCGTTGAAACGCTTGCGTTGGCACAGGAACCAGCCGAAGTTCTGCATCGAGTCGGCGTCGCGCGGGTTGATCTGCAGCGCGCGCCGAAAACTCTCTTCGGCCAGACGATCGTCGCCCAGGCTCGCGTAGATCAGCCCGCGCAGGTTGAAGGCTTCGCCTTGCGTCGGGTCGGCCTGGATCGCGAGCTTCACCTGGTCGAGCGCGAACTCCATCTGACCGCGCCCGAAGTACGCGCTGGCCAGTTCGAGCCGAACCCGCATGCGTTTGCTCGCCTCCGATTCGTCGGACGCGGTGATCCGGTCGGGGCTGTCTTCCGACGAGCCGCCGGGCGTGGTAGTGCAAGCGGCCAGCGCGCAGGCTACGGCAAGCGCAGCGGCGCGTCCCATCGCGCCGAGCGCAGCGATGCGCCCAAGTCCGCCGAGCGCAGCGCCAGCGTGCCTCATCACACCCGGCCCCGTGCCGGCACCGGCTGCGCGGCTCCCGCCGCGGGCTGTGCCGCCGCTTGGCGCAGCCAGGCAACGGGGGCGCGCTGCAAACGCGTCTGGACGCGCGTGCGGTCTTGTACTTCGCCGGCGAGTTGCCCGCACGCCGCGGCGATGTCGTCGCCGCGCGTCTTGCGAACGGTGGCGATCAAGCCCGCGTCTTGCAAGGCCGCGGCGAAAGCCATCACGCGCTGCGGCGGCGAGCGCTTCAGGCCGGATTGCTCGAACGGGTTGAACGGAATCAGGTTGACTTTCGCGCTCAGGCCGCGATCACCGCGCGCCGCCGCGCCCTGCGGCCCGATCAAATCGACCAGTTGCTGCGCGTGCCGCAATGAGTCGTTCACGCCGTCGAGCATGCAGTACTCGAGCGTGATGAAGTCGCGCGGCGCACGCTCCAGGTAGCGCCGACACGCGGCGAACAATTCGGCGATCGGGTACTTGCGATTCAGCGGCACGAGTTCGCTGCGCAAGGCGTCGTCGGGCGCGTGCAGCGACACCGCCAGCGCCACCGGACAGTCTTCGCGCAAGCGGTCGATCATCGGCACCACGCCCGAGGTGGACACGGTCAGGCGCCGGCGCGACAGGCCATAGCCATGGTCGTCGAGCATGATGCGCAGCGCCGGCAGCAGCGCCGCGTAGTTTTGCAGCGGCTCGCCCATGCCCATCATCACGACGTTGCCGATCACGCGTTCATGAATGTCTGCCCCCGGTCGCTGCGCGCCCGCCCCCCGAGGGGGCGAGCAACCGTCTTGGGGCGGCCCGGCGACGGTTGCTCTTCCCTGCCGCGCACGCGCAAGACCCGCCGGCTGCCGCAGTTGATGCTCGGCAAACCAAAGTTGCGCGACGATTTCCGCGGTGCTGAGGTTGCGGCTGAACCCTTGGTGGCCGGTCGCGCAAAAGCGGCACCCTACCGCGCAGCCCGCCTGCGACGAGATGCACAGCGTGGCGCGGCCGGTCCCGGGAATGAAAACGCTCTCCACCGCGTCGCCGGCGCCCACATCGAACAGCCACTTCACGCAGCCGTCGCTCGCGATCTGCTCGCTGAGCACGGGCAGTGGCGCGACAAACCCTCGGCCGGGCAAGGCCTCGCGCAGCGATTTCGCCAGGTCTGTCATCGCCGTGAAGTCGGCTTCGCCTTGGCGGTGCACCCAGCGAAACAGCTGGGTCGCCCGAAACGGCTTTTCACCCAGGCCCGCGCAGAACGCGGTCAGGCCGGGCCGGTCCAGGCCGAGCAGGTTCACCGCATCCGGGCTCGCGCTGGGCGCGGGCGTCGCGGTGCTGGGGCTCGGCGAAGTCATGACCAGGCAAGGCCTTCGAGGATCAGCGGCGGTAGACGCTCATGCCGGGGAAGAAAAAGGCGATCTCGACCGCCGCGGTTTCCGGCGCATCGGAGCCGTGCACCGCGTTCGCGTCGATGCTCGCGGCGAAGTCGGCGCGGATCGTTCCCTTGGCGGCCTTCTTCGGATCGGTGGCGCCCATCAGGTCGCGATTCTTTCCGATCGCGCCCTCGCCCTCGAGCACCTGGATCATCACCGGGCCGGAGATCATGAACTCGACCAGATCCTTGAAGAACGGACGCGCCTGATGCACGGCGTAGAAGGCTTCGGCCTCGCGACGCGACAGGTGCGCCATGCGCGCGGCGATGATCTTGAGGCCAGCGCTTTCGAAGCGAGCATAGATC
>JANOLA010000638.1:0-3276 GCA_031419535.1 Burkholderiales bacterium
GTTCTATTCGCTCGACACGCCGTGGGCGGCGGGCGTCTCCGCCGCGCGCGACGACCGCATCGATTCGGTCTACAACGGCGGCGTGATCGCGAGCCAATACCGGCACCGCAGCAGCCAGGCTGAAGCGTATGGCGGCTGGTCCAACGGCCGCGTCGACGGTTGGGTGTTGCGTACCTCCCTCGGCGCGCTGCAGCAACAAGACACCTATGCCGCGGTTCCCGGGTTGGTGGCGCCTGCGCAATTGCCGGCCGACGAGAAGGTGGTCGCGCCGTTTGTGCAGATCGAAGTCATCGAAGACCGCTTCGAGAAGGCGCAGAACCGCAACCTGATCGAGCGCTCCGAGTTCTTCGCGCTCGGCTTCGCATCGACGGTCAAATTGGGACCCGCGACCACGGGCCTGGGCTCGAGCCGCGACGCATGGCTTTACTCCGGGTCGGTGTCTCAGGGTTTCGGGCCTTTTCCCCGCCACACCTTGCTCGCATCGGCGGCGATCTCCGGGCAGTACGCCGGCTCTGGCGTACAGCGCCAGAGCTTGGGCGCGCGCAGCCAGTATTTCCTGCGGCAGAGCCCGAGCTGGCTGTTCTACGCATCGCTCAACGGCGACATGCTGACCAAACCCGGCGCCGCCGATGCGCTGCTTCTTGGCGGTGACAGCGGCCTGCGCGGCTACCCGCTGCGCTACCAGAGCGGAACCCGGCGCGCGCTGTTCACGCTCGAAGAACGGCTCTACACCGATCTCTACTTCTTCCAGCTGTTTCGCATCGGCGCGGCAGCGTTCTTCGACATGGGCCGCGCCTGGGGCGGCATCAATACCAACACCGAAAACCCGGGCTGGCTGCGCAACGCCGGCGTCGGCCTGCGCATCTTCAATACCCGCGCCGCGTTCAGCAACGTGCTGCACGTCGACATTGCGGCGCCGATCGATTCGGACGTCGCGGTGAAGAAGCTTCAGTTCCTGGTCAAGACCAAGACCAGTTTCTGAGTCCGGCGCGCCTGTCAGTTAACGCCGGGCCCTTTGCCCTTGATCAGCGCCATCGCGGTGGCTATCAGTGCCGACACCTCGCTCATGTTGCCCGGAACGATCATCGTGTTGTTCTTCTGCGCCAGGTTCGCGTAGGCCTCGACCGCCTTCTCGGCCACCTTCAGCTGTACCGCCTGCTCGCCGCCGGGCGACTGGATCGCGCTAGCGATCTTGCGGATCGCCTCGGCGCTCGCCTCCGCCACCGCGAGGATCGCCGAAGCTTCGCCCTGTGCCTGGTTGATCTCGGCCTGGCGCTGGCCTTCCGAGCGTGCGATGGAGGCTTCGCGCTCGCCCGTGGCGATGTTGATCTGCTCTTGCTTGCGCCCTTCCGAGGCCGCGATCAGCGCGCGCTTTTCGCGCTCGGCGGTGATCTGTGCCTGCATCGCGTGCAAGATTTCCTTCGGCGGCGTCAGGTCCTTGATTTCATAGCGCAGCACTTTCACGCCCCAGTTCTGCGCCGCGTCGTCGAGCGCGTTCACGACGGCATGGTTGATCGCGTCGCGTTCCTCGAACGTTTTGTCGAGTTCCATTTTGCCGATCACCGAACGCAGCAGCGTCTGCGCGAGCTGGGTGATCGCGAACACGTAATTGGAAGAGCCGTAGCTCGCGCGCATCGGATCCGTGATCTGGAAGTAGATGATGCCGTCGACCTGCAGCTGCGTGTTGTCGCGCGTGATGCAGACCTGGCTCGGCACGTCGAGCGGCACTTCCTTCAGCGAATGCTTGTACGCGACGCGTTCGACGAACGGAATCACGAACTTCAGGCCGGGTGTCAGGGTTCGGTCGTACTTGCCGAGCCTTTCGACGACCCAGGCGTGCTGCTGCGGCACGATCTTGAACGTGCGCACGACGAAGATGACGACGATCACGCCGATGATGAGGGCGATTTCCATGGTGGGGGTTCTCTCGTGGTGGGTCAGGATTCGGTGCGCGGCGCGAGCACCAGCCAATTGCCTTCGACGGCGTGCACGCGGTACTCGCCGCTCGTGGGAGTGGCCCCGGGCACCAGGCGCGCCGTCCACTGGCTGCCGCGGTATTGCACGCGCGCGGTGCGGTCGGCGGCCCATTGCGCCACGTGCACGCGTTCGCCGACGTCCAGGTTCACGTCGCGGTTCTCGGGCGCCGGCGCCGACTGCGGCTGGCGCGCGCGCTTCCAGTGCCACACGGCGGTCGTGCCGCCGGCAACCACCGCGCCAATCACGACTTGCGCACTGAGCCCGAGCCCGAGGTGCGCGCCGATGGCCGCCGCGGCCAGACCCAGCGCGAACAGCAGCAGGTAAAACGTTCCGGTGGCCAGCTCGGCCGCCACCGCCACACCGGCCGCGACCCACCATAACGTGGCGTGGGAAAGGTCCATTGAAACTCCTTGTGCAGTCCGCGCCGCGCAGTGTAGGGCGCTCGGCCGCCGTGCCGCGGCCTGGCCCTACACTTCGCGCCTTTCTGCCGCCGACCGCCCCCGAGGAATGCCATGCTGCGTTTCAACTTTCCCATCGTCATCATCGACGAGGACTTCCGTTCCGAGAACACCTCGGGCCTGGGGATTCGCGCGCTCGCCGCGGCAATCGAAAAAGAGGGCTTCGAGGTGCTGGGCGCCACCGGTTACGGCGACCTGAGCCAGTTCGCGCAGCAGCAAAGCCGCGCCAGCGCGTTCATCCTGTCGATCGACGACGAAGAGTTCACGCCGGGCCCTGAGATCGACCCGGTGGTCGTGAGCCTGCGCAAGTTCATCCAGGAGATCCGCTTCAAGAACGCGGAAATTCCGATCTACCTCTATGGCGAAACGCGCACCTCGCAGCACCTGCCGAACGACATCTTGCGCGAGCTGCACGGCTTCATCCACATGTTCGAAGACACGCCCGAGTTCGTGGCGCGCCACATCATCCGCGAGGCCAAGAGCTATCTCGACGGCCTGGCGCCGCCGTTCTTTCGCGCGCTTGTCGACTACGCGCAAGACGGCTCGTACTCATGGCATTGCCCGGGGCACTCGGGTGGCGTGGCGTTTCTGAAGAGCCCCGTCGGGCGCATGTTCCACCAGTTCTTCGGCGAGAACATGCTGCGCGCCGACGTGTGCAACGCGGTCGACGAACTCGGCCAGTTGCTCGACCACACCGGCCCGGTGGCGGCCTCCGAGCGCAACGCGGCGCGCATCTTCAACGCGGACCACTGCTTTTTCGTCACGAACGGCACGAGCACATCGAACAAGATGGTCTGGCACCACACGGTGGCGCCGGGCGACGTGGTGGTGGTGGACCGCA
>JANOLA010000639.1:0-7365 GCA_031419535.1 Burkholderiales bacterium
GCGTTCGCTCGCGGCAAAGACAAACCAGTTGCGCACGTCGGTCACTTTCGCGGCCCAGCGCCGGTCCAGCTCCGTCGTGCCTTCGCGCCCGCGCAAGCGTTCGATAATGCGCTTCACCTGCAAGAACTTGGCTTCCGAATATTGCGCGTCGTCGGAACCCGTGATCGCGCCCTCGGTGCAGGCGCGCAGCTCGCTCTGGAAGTCGCGGATGTCGGCATCTAGCGCGAGCTGCGCTTCGAGCACGATGTAGCGGCCCGGGTTGTAGTCGATCTGCGTCAGCGACTGGTTGATTCGCGCCACGCGTTCCTTGATCGTCTCGCGCTCCTTGCTCAGTTGCGACTGGAAGTTCGCCACTTCGCGGATCGTGTTCTCGTTGAGCAACTCCTTGAAGCGCGCCTCGAAGCGCGGCAAGTCGTCGGCGTTGAGCTGCTGCAGCATCGCGCGGTATTCGTCCGCCGCGTCCACGCTCGCGTCCACCTCCTGCGTGTCGAGTCTGTAGGCCTCTTTGTACTCGGCCATTGCGCGCACGATTTTTTCGCGCAGGCGCGCGAGGCTCTTGTCCTGCGCGTCGATGCGCTCCTGCAGGCCCTTGCGCAGCTCTTGTTCGCGCGCAGCGCAGGATTCGATGCTCAAGGGCAAGGTGGCTTGCGTCTCGCGGCGCACCGCGTCGAGTTGCGCGTAATGCGGCGCGTGCGCCTGGTCCCCGCCGTCACGCACGTTTTGCGCCTGGCGAAGCAAGGTTTGAGCATCCACTTGCCGTTGTTCGGCCTTGGCGGCGTCGGCGCGATGCGCGCCCAGAGCCGCCTCGGTCTTCGCGAGTTGGGCGAGCAACTCGTCCAGGCGTGTCCCGAGCGTCTTCAGCACATCGGAGGCGGCTTCGAGTTCGCGTTTTTCGTCGAACAGCCGGGTTATTTCGCTCGCCAACGGTTGCCAGTCCAGCTCGCGGAACTCGCGGTATTCGTCGAGTTTGTTCAGCGCTTCCAGGCGTTCCCGCAGCGCGCGCTGTTCCTTTTGCAGCGCGGCGATGTGGCTGGCCGTGTCTGCCAGGCGCGCTTCGAGGCTCTTGGCCTTGCCCTGCAGCGCCGCGATCTTCGCCTCGTTGCTCCAGCCCAGCACGTAGCGGCTGCGGTCGTCGATGCGGTGCCGGTCGTCTTTTTCGTGGCGCTCGCCGCTGCCTTTGATCTGGCCGGCGCGCGTGATGGCCCGGGTTTCGCGGCGAAACTGGTCTTGGCCGGTGCAGCACGCGACGTCGAAACGATGCGCGATTTCGCGTTCCAACCAGACGTAACACGCCGAGTCGGGTTTGAGTTGCAGTTTGCGCGCCAGCGAATCGGGGTGCAGTGCGGGGCTGGCGTCGCCCGAATCTTGGCGCCCCAGCTTGCGCGCCGCGCGAACCCGAAAGTAGACGAGCCGCCCCTTTAAGTGCGTGCGGTCCACCCATTCGCTCACTGCCGCGTAATGCGTATCGGGCACGAGCAGCGACAAGCCGAAGTTGCGCAGCAAGCGCTCCGCCGCGCCTTCCCAGTCGCGCGCGTCGTCGCGCAACTGGATCAACTCGCCGGCGAAGGGCATGTCGTCCTGCGCCAGTTGCAGCGCCTCGCACAGCGACGTGCGCAGCGCGACTTGCTGCGCGTCGATGTTGCTGCGCCGCGCTTTCAGGCTCGCGATTTCCGCGCCCAACGCCTCGCGCTCATGACGCCCCTGCGCGAACTCGACACCCGTCTCGTTGAGCTGGTTTTGCACGGCCGCTTCGCGCTCGGCAGCAGCCTCCTGCATTTGCCCGCACAGCGTGCGCTGGGCGAGAAAGTCTTCGCCGCTTTGCATGCGCAGCAGGCCCAGCGATGCGCGCAGTTCGTCGTAACGCTGGGCCTTGGCCAAGCGCCGCGCTTTCTCCTGTTCGAGCTGGGCGATCTCGGCGCTGAGGCGCGCGATGCGGTCGCCGCCGTTGTCGCCGATCGCACGCCGCAGTTCGCGCTCATCGCGCTGCTGCGCCGCGCGTTGTTCGTCCAGGCGCGCGATCTGGCCGGCGCGGCGCGCGAGCTCCTCGCTCAATTCGGCGATTCGCTGTTCCAACAGACCGGCCTTGAGCCCGGCGAAATAGCTCTCCAGCGCTTCGCGGCAGGCGCGCAGTGCTTCCGTGCGTGCCTGCAGCGTCGCGTGCTGCTCGCAGTCGGCGATCAGCGGCGCGAGCAGTTCCACCTGGCGCTTCGCCTTGAGCACCGCCTCGTGCGCGCGGTGCAGGTCGTCGAAGTGCGCGAGCAGTGCCTGGATGCGAGGCGCCACGTCGAAGGGCTCCAGCATGTGGCTGCGCACGAAGTCGGTGAGGTTGCCCACCGACTTCATCGACACCGTCTGGTGGAACAGCTCGAGCGCCTGGTCGCTGGCGATTCCGAAGCGCCGCCGCAACTGCGCGCCATAGGGCGGAAAGCTGTCGTCGACGTCGACCTTTGCCGCGCGCAACCTCTTGCGAAGTTGCGCGATGTCGGCGCCGAACTGCGCGAAATCTTTCGCGATGCTCAGGTCGCGCTCGGCGGCGACGAACATGCGCGCCGGTTGGCCTTGCGGATCCTTCCACCAGAACACCTGGGCCAGCGTGACGGTCTGGTCATAGCCGGCGTTGTGGAACACGCCCAGAATCACGGAATAGCTGCTCGAATCGCGCAGCGCCACGGCGCGGCCGACGTGGCTTAGCGCGTTGGCGGAATCCGCACGCTCCGACTTGTAGTGCCCGAGCACGTAAGAGCGCAGCGTGCGCTCGCGCGCGTCGGCGCCGGCCGCTTTGTTGTAGGCGACACGTTGCGCGGGAACGAGCAGCGTCGTCAGCGCATCGACGAGTGTCGACTTGCCCGAGCCGATGTCGCCGGTGAGCAGCGCGTTGCGCCCATCGGCGCGGAGCAGCCAGACCCTGCCGTCGAACGTGCCCCAGTTGAAGACTTCGAGGCGTTGAAGGCGAAAGCCGGCGAGCGCGTCGGCGCCGTCGTCACCGCCTGGCGCGGCGCCCGCGAGGAAATCGAGGTTCAGCGACTCATTCTTCATCGCTGCGCGCCTCCAACTGGGTGCGATACGCCGCGAGGCGCTCGTCGAACTGGGCGAGCCACTGCGCGTCGACAAAGGCCTTCAGGATGCGTTGCACTTCGATCATGTCGTCTTGCCCGCGCAGGCGCCGCACGAAGCCGAGCTCGGCGAGCTTGTTGAGTTGCGCATCCACCTGATCGATGAGCCGCGCTTCATTGCTGCCTTCGGGCATGAAGACACGCAGCATCTCGGCGACCTGCTCGCGCGACATCACGAGCCGGGTGTCGCCGCCGCCCGCGTCGAATTCGGCGAGGCGCTTGCGCAACAGCGCAAGCAGCAGACTCAACTGAAAGGTCAACGGCCGGCGCGCGATCAGGCGCGGCGCTTTCGTCGCACCGGGCGCGCCGGCGCCGTCTTCCGGCTCCGGACGCGAGCGCAGGAAGGCGTAACCCTCGGCTTCGTCGATGCTCAGCTCCAGCCCCAGCACCGCCACGTAGTCGCGCACCCGGCTCTGCAGGCCCAGCAGCGCGTGCCACAACGCAGGGTCTGGCTCGCGGTAGAGCACACCCTTGAGCAGCGGCACGACGAGGGCCGAGAGTTCGGTGGGCTCGCGGGCTTCGTTGCCAATTCGGCCCTCACCCCGACCCTCTCCCAGAGGGAGACGGAGAGGGAGAGGGAGAGGGGGCAATGCGTGCTCGGCCGTGACTTCGGCGAAGAGGGAGCCCGTCTTCACTCCCTCTCCCTTCGGGGGAGGGCTGGGGTGAGGGTGCAACGGCGACCGAGCCATAGCGCTAACCCTGCCTCGAAAAAATCACCCGCGCCAACTCGGCCTGCTTCCAGCGGCCATCGCTCGCGCACCAGGTCACGCGCTCTTGCACGGCGTCGTCGATCACGGTGGCCGCCGACGCGCTCGCCAACTCCAGATACGCCACGAGCTCGGCCAGGCCCTGGCGCAACGGGCGCGCCTCGAGCAGCTCGCTCAGCGTGACTTGGGAGCGTGTTTGCAACGCCTGGCGCAGGTGCAATGCGAGGGCCGGTTTGTCGACGACGAACTGCGAGAACAAGGCTGCCGCGTCCAGCGCCTCTTCGCCGGCAACGATCCGGATATCGGCGATGCGCGGCTTGATCGCCGGCGTGTGCAGCGGCCGCTCCATGGGCAACTCGATGTCAGCGCCGGTGTCGGGGAGGGTCATGAATTCGCCACCCGGCGCGGCGCCACGCAGCGCCAGCGCACCGGCTTCGATGCCGCGCAGAATGTCCATGATGCGGCGGTTTTCCAGGTAGGCCTGGTCGTCGAGGAAGCGCCGCAATTGCTGCGACAACAGCGCCACGGTGCGTTGCGTGTGTTCGCCCGCGTCCAGCCAGTCGTAGTGCACACGGCGCAAGCGCGCATCGGGCGCGAGTTCGGCCACCGGCGGCAGCGCGAGCACTCGGTCGAGCAGAGCGGTCAATTCTTCCTGGCGCGACTGCGACATCAAGAAATCCCAGAACGCGCGAAAGCTGCGGCCCTGGTCCGAGTCGGCGATCAAGTCGCGCTCGCCCATGATTTGTTCGAGCAAGGCGCCCTTGGTGCCGTCCCACAGTGCGATGCGCTCGCGCACGCGCCGATCCAGGCCGCGAAAGTTGTGCTCGACCTCGCGAAAGTCAGCCAGCAGTTCGCGCGCCAGGCTGGTGAACAGCAGGAACCGCTCTTTCAGCGCCGTGTCGCCGAGGAGCGTGACCTCGCCTGCCTGCGCGCGCGCGATCTCGGCGTCGAGCTCGGTGCGGCGCCGCTGCAGCTCGAGCAGGCGCAGTTGCGGGTCGGCCTCACTGCCTTCGCCGATCTGGCGCAGCAGATCGAACAGCGTGAGCAGGCGCGACTCGGTGCCGACGAAGCTGCGCTCGGCCAGGCTGGCCAGCCAGACGATGGCGCGCTCGGTCGCCGGGGTCAGCTCGAAGTGCGGCTCGTCCGAACCCGGCGGATAGAACTTGCGCAGCCAGCCGCGCTTGTTGGCCGCCCAGTCGTTCAGATACTCCGCCGCGCTCTTCGGGAATGCGTCGCTGCGCTGCTCGCGCACGGCGTAAAGCGCGTCGTCGAGCGCCTCGGTCAGATCGGCCTGGCGCAACGAGTGCACATTGGGCTCGACGAAAGTTCGGTGCAAGAAGCTCACGATCAACTCGGCGGAGTCCGCTTCCAGCAAGCGCCACGCCGGGTGCTGAAGGCGCATCGCTTCGAGCATTGCGTAGTCCAGGGCCAAAACGGTTTTCCTCTCGGTGCGGTGCGGGGTCGTGTATTGGAGCACCAACGCTGGCGCACTGGGTCGGCGCGCATCCCGTCCGGGCGATGCCGACGTTTGCGACCTCGCGCCGGTTTGCGCGAAACTGTGCGCATGTCCAAGACCAAACACGCCAAGCCCGGCGCCACAACACCCCAGGCCAGCCAGTTGGCGGCCGTGCGCCGCCTGGCCGACGCCGGCAAGCTGCTCGAGGCACGCCAGCGCCACGCCGCGTTGCGCCAGGCCTATCCGGGCTTCAAACCCTTGCTGGGCCTGGCCTGGGAGATCGAATGGCTCGCGGGCGATCCCATCATCGCCGCGGCGCGCGCCTGGGGCTGGCAGCTCGCTTCGCCAAACAGCCGCCAGGCCCTGGAAGCACTGGCTGAAAGCGCGCGCGAAGCCGGCCTGGCGGCGCTGGCGGCGCGCGCGGGGCAGCGCCTGCGCGGCCTCGAATCAGGCCGAACCGAAGACGCGCCGATGCAGACTTTCGATGCGCCGCTCG
Source organism: Burkholderiales bacterium (assembly GCA_031419535.1). Classification (GTDB taxonomy): domain Bacteria; phylum Pseudomonadota; class Gammaproteobacteria; order Burkholderiales; family Burkholderiaceae_C; genus JAEMQF01. Next base: position 5,773 of record JANOLA010000639.1, read on the forward strand.
GCCCGCTCACCTTCGAGCAGGCGCAGGCGATCGACCTGTCGCGCATGCACCTGGCCGACGGCCAGCCCGGCGCCGCGGCGGCAGTGCTGCAAGGCGTGGATCACCCGAGCGCGCGCAACAACCTGGCGTTGGCCCTGTTCGACAGCGGTGACTTGCGCCAGGCCCTGGCCGTCGCGGACGAAGCTTGGCAAGCCAACGCTGACAATCTGTTCGCGCTCGATCATGCCTTGCGCTGGCGCTGCTGGTTCGGCGGCATGGAGCGTTGCGCCGGCTATCGGGAGCTGCTGCGCGCAGCAGTGCCACGCCGCGCCGAGGATGCCACCGCGCGCATCGCGGCGCTGCGCTTCCTCGGCGATCTCGAAGGCGCGCGCCGCGCTTGGGACGATGTCGAAGACAAAGACTACTGGGAGCACGCGGCCGAGGAGCAGCTGGATCTGTTTGAGGCCTTGGGTGATGCTCTCGGCGACGGCGATGCGGATGAGGATGCGGATGCGGACGAGGCTGGGTTCAGAGTCGATGCGATTGAAGTTGGCGCCCAGGCCGGCCGTGACCGCGTCATTGACCGCGACCTCGCCGCTGACGCCGATATCGACGCCAGCGACGACGACACCGACGACACCGACGCTGACTTCGATGACGACTTCGACGATGACATCGATGACGACATCGACGCGCTCACGCAAAGTTCGCCATGGTTCACGCACGCCTGGACGCAGACTCTGCACCGCGTCGCGCTCGACTCGAAGGCCACCAGCGACGCCGAGATTCAAACCTTGTGGGCCGCGCACCTTGCCGCTTGCGACGCACACGCCGACTACCTGAAGCGTGCCTGCGAAATCGGTGGTGCCATGGTGCGGGTGTTGGCGTTGGCTGTGCTCAAGCGGCGGGCGAAGCAGGGCGACGCTGCCGCGCTCAGCGCATTGACTGGGCTGCTCGTCAGCATGGGCGGGACCGACGCGACACGCCTGGCCCTGTTGAATTGGCTCAACGACGAAGGCCTGCGCGACCCGGCTGCGCCTGCGACGATGCTCTCCGCCGGGAAAGTGCGCGAGATGAGCTCCATCGCCATGAACATCAGCGCCGAGCCGCGGCCAAGCCCGTATTCGCCCGAGGGCACGCTGTTGTCCGTGCAAATGCATGAAGCGATCGGCCAGCGCGACTTCGACGCGGCGCTGGAGCTCGCCCTGCGCTTACGCGAGATGCATCCCGAGCAGCCTTCGGCGTTGACGAACGTTGCGAGCATCGAGCAGGCGCTGGGCACGGCGCCGGAGGAACTGATTTCCATGTACCGCGAGGCCCTGGCCTTGGCGCCGGATCATTTGTTCGCGCGCTGTGGCTTGGCGCGCCTGCTCGCGCCGCGGGGCAAACTCGACGAAGCGCGTGCGCTGCTGGAGGGTCTGCTCGAGCGCAAGGACTGGCACTACAGCGAGTACCGCAGCTTCATGCTCGCGCAGCGCGCGATGGCGCTGGCGCAGGGCGAGCACCAGGCGCTGCTTGCGATGGACGAGACGCTGCTCGATATCGAACGGCGCTTCGGCGGCTGAACCCGCCCGAGGCGAGCCGCCTCAGGCTCATGAGTCAACCTGATTAGTG
>JANOLA010000640.1:0-3108 GCA_031419535.1 Burkholderiales bacterium
TGAAGAAGTAGGCGAGCGGCGTGTCCTGGCACATCGCCGCGCCGCCGTGCACCTGCATGGCCCAGTCGATCACTTTGCCGGCCATGTTCGGGGCCACCACCTTGATCATCGCGATCTCGGCTTTTGCGGTCTTGTTGCCGGCCACGTCCATCATCCACGCGGCCTTCAGCGTCAGCAGGCGGGCCTGCTCGATCATGCAGCGCGCCTCGGCGATGCGCTCGCGCGTCACGCCCTGGTCGCTGACCGCCTTGCCGAACGCGACGCGGCGCGTGGCACGCTTGCACATCAGCTCCAGGGACCGCTCGGCCAGCCCGACCAGCCGCATGCAGTGGTGGATGCGCCCCGGGCCGAGGCGCCCCTGCGCGATCTCGAAGCCGCGCCCTTCGCCGAGCAGGATGTTGCTCGCCGGAACGCGCACGTTGTCGAAGCGCACCTCCATGTGGCCGTGCGGCGCGTCGTCGTAGCCGAACACTTGAAGCGCGCGCAGCACGGTGATGCCGGGTGCGTCGGCCGGCACCAGGATCATCGACTGCTGCGAGTGGCGCGGCGCGTCGAGGTCGGTCTTGCCCATGAAGATGTAGACCTTGCAGCGCGGGTCGCCGGCGCCCGAGGTCCACCACTTCAGGCCGTTGATGACGTAGTGGTCACCGTCGCGAACGATGCGAGCTTCGATGTTGGTCGCGTCGCTTGAGGCGACCGCCGGCTCCGTCATCGCGAACGCGCTGCGAATCTTGCCGTCCAGCAGCGGGGCGAGCCACTGCTGCTTGTGTTCGGCGTTGCCGTAACGCTCGATCGTCTCCATGTTGCCGGTGTCGGGCGCCGAGCAGTTGAAGACCTCGCTGCACCACGGCACGCGGCCCATGATTTCGGCCAGCGGCGCGTAGTCCTGGTTGCTCAGGCCCTGGCCTTCGTGCGCGCTGGCCTGGCCCTTCGAGCCGTCGGCGCTGGGCGGCAGGAACAGGTTCCACAGGCCCTGCGCGCGCGCCTTGGGCTTGAGTTTTTCAATCGTCTCGAGCGGAGTCCAACGCTTGCCCGCCGCCGTGTTCGCCTCGATCTCGGCGCCGATCGCCGGCTCGTTCGGGTAGATGTGCTCGTCCATGAAACGCAGCAACTGCTTGCGAAGCGCTTCGGTGCGGGGTGAGTAGCTGAAGTCCATGGCGGGCCTTTCGTGGGCAGGGGATCGGTGTGAATGGGGTCGTCGCGCGGGCCGGGGCGAACGCGCGTGGGCTACTGTTGCGCGGCTAACCAGCCCATCTCGGCGAGCGGCCTTGCGCCGGCCGACGAGCTGCGCGCCTGCGCACTCGCCGCCGTGCCATCGACGACGCGGCGCGCAATGCCCTGCAAAATCGCCGCGAGGCGGAACAGGTTGTATGCCATGTAGAAGTTCCAGTCGGCCATCACGGCGTCGACGGAACCACCCGGGGCGACGCGGCCGGTGCGCTCGCAGTAGCGGCTCACGTATTCGCGCTCGGTGGGAATGCCTAAGCCGGCGTGGTCCAGCCCGCCGATGCCGCGAAACGTTCCCGGCGCAATGTGCCACGACATGCAGTGGTAGCTGAAGTCGGCGAGCGGGTGGCCGATCGTCGACAGCTCCCAGTCGAGCACGGCGAGGATGCGCGGCTCGGTGGCGTGGAACACGATGTTGTCGAGTCGATAGTCGCCGTGCACGATGGCCACCTGCGAGGGGTCGCGCGCGCTCGGCGGAATGTGTGCCGGCAGCCACGCCTTCAGCTTGTCCATCGTCTCGATCGGCTCGGTGATCGAGGCCTGGTACTGCTTGCTCCAGCGCGCGATCTGGCGCTCGAAGTAGTTGCCCGGTTTGCCGTAGTCGCCCAGGCCCGCGGCGTTGAAGTCCACGGTGTGCAGCGCTGAAATCACGCGGTTCATTTCGTCGTAGATGGCGCCGCGGATTGCCTTGTCGCAGTCGGCGAGCGCCTGGTCCCACAGCACCCGGCCCGAGACGAACTCCATCACGAAGAAGGCGCGGCCGATCACCGATTCGTCGTCGCACAGCAGGTGCATGCGCGGCACCGGCACGCCGCTGCCGTGCAAGGCGCGCATCACCTTGAATTCGCGCTCGATCGCGTGCGCGGAAGGCAACAGCTTCGCGGCCGGCCCGGGCTTGCTGCGCATCACGTAGGCGGCGCTGGGCGTGATCAGCTTGAACGTGGGGTTGGACTGGCCGCCCTTGAACTGTTCCACTCGCAGTTCGCCCGCGAAGCCTTCGTGGTGCCTGCGCAGGTAGGCCAACAACGCGGCGGTGTCGAAAGCGTGCTGGTCGGCGACGGGTTTGGTTCCGGAATAGGCGTCCATGGGGCGAGCGACTCTGTGGGCGAAGGCATGGAGAACTGAAGCGCGGGCCCATGATAGCGGCCGCTTCACCGGTGTTCGCGCGCGTTTCCCCCGCCTGCGATGCAGGGGCTTCATGCTAGAGTGCACGGCCTCATCTTCACCCCTGTTCCAACGCATGCGCAGAGCTTCGATTCCGCTGGCCATCGGCTGCGCGCTTTGGCTCGTTGCGGCATCGGTGCAGGCCTTCGGCTTCGGACGCGCGAGTACGCCGACGACGCTCGGCCAGCCGCTCAACTTCACGACGCTGGTTCGGGTCGAGCCCGATGAATCGCTGGTGCCGGAGTGCGTGAGCGCCGAGGTGATCGTGGGCGACGTGCGCTTGCAGCCGCAAGCCGTGCGCATTGCCATCGAGCCCAGCGCCTCTGCCACGGAACGCGTGGTGCGGGTCACGACCACCTCTAGCATCGATGAACCGGTGGTCACGGTGACCGTGACGCTGGGCTGCGCGAGCCGCATTTCGCGCAGATTCGTCGCCTTCATCGACCCGCCCGTCGTGAACCTCGCGCAGTCGTCGATCATCGAGTCGACCTCGGTGGAAACGCTGCGCCAGGAGCCGGCGGCTTCGGCGCCGGCCGGCGTGGTTGTGGCGGCGCCGTCGTCGGCACCATCGTCGGCAGCACCGGGGGCCGCGGCTGCGTCGGCGCCCGGGCAGCCGCGAACCCAAGCCGTGCGCCGGGTCCGCGCGCCGGGAGTCGTGGCCCCAGTGGCGCCAGTGGCGGCACTGCGGCCGCGCGGCCCCGACGCCGCCAGCACCGC
>JANOLA010000641.1:0-9886 GCA_031419535.1 Burkholderiales bacterium
CCTGCTCGCAGCCCTGCGCCACGGCACCGCGCCACCACCTGTTGTATTACCCCCTCTCCCGCGTGCGGGAGAGGGTTGGGGTGAGGGCCAGCAAGCCACCTCCACCGCCCAACTCCAAGCCGAATGGCAAGACATCACCGCCCGCCTGGCGCGGCTCTCCGCCGAACAAACCCGCCGCGAAGCCGAGATCGCCACCGTCAGGGAGCACATCGCCAAGCTAGAAGCCACGCTGCCTATCGCCCAGCAACGCGAAGCCGACATCAAAGGCCTGGCCGAACAAGGCTTCGTCGCCGGCCACGCGGGCCAGGACCGCACGCGCGAGCGCATCGAGCAAGAGCGCGACCTCGCCACGCAGAAGGCCAGGCTCGCCGAAGCGCAAGCCGCGCTGAGCGAGAGCGTCAATACCCGCAGCAGCTACCTCGCCGAAACCACCCGAACGTTGAGCGACCGCCAAGCCCAGGCCACGCTGAAGCGCCAGCAGCTCACGCAGGAACGCAGCAAGGCGCAGCAGCGCAGCCGCCTCACGCAACTCACCGCGCCGACCTCGGGCACGGTGCAGCAAGTGGCGGTGCACACCGCGGGCGGCGTCGTCACCCCCGCGCAGGTGCTGATGGTGATCGTTCCCAAAGACGCGCAAGTGACCGCCGAAGTCGTGATCGACAACAAAGACATCGGCTTCGTGAACGCCGGCCAGGTGGCCGAGATCAAGTTGGAGACCTTCCCGTTCACACGCTACGGCACGGTACAAGCCTGGGTGAAGAGCGTCACCGCCGACGCGGTGAACGACGAGAAGCGCGGCGCCATCTTCCCAGCCGTGTTGACGCTCGCGCAAACCAGCATCGCCGTGGACGGCAAGCGCATCACGCTGAGCCCAGGAATGAACGTCACCGCCGAGATCAAGACCGGCAAGCGCCGCGTCATCGAGTACCTGCTCAGCCCCGTGCAGCGCGCGCTGAGTGAGAGCCTTGGGGAGCGTTGAAACCGACCGTTCACACCATGCGTACTCTCGTCATCCACTGGAACTCACCATGTACGAATTTCCGAAGCTATGAAACCGCCCGCCCGCTTGATGCGCAAGAGACTCGGGATTCTGCTCGTCGCGCTCATCCTTGTTGGCGCCGGCCTTTGGCTTACCCTCAAAGCACTACGCGAAACCATCCCGCGGCCGCAAGTCGCAGGAGCAGCCGATCTCTATCAGTCTGCCAAGGTCTACAGAAAAGGCAGTTTCAACGGCACTCCTATCGCTGTTCGAGGTGACTACCTCGGGCATCCAATCACCTATACCGACAAAAGCGATTGGGAGCCAGCGAGCACACCCGACTACTACGACAAGAAGACCTATGCGGATGCGATCGTCGGCTTCGACGTGGTGGTGCACTGGCCGTCGCTGGAGCCGCACAAACCATCAAACCACATGAGTTGGCTGACCTACCGCTCGTTCAAGCCAACGGAATGGATCGGTATCGCAGCAGTTGCGACCCTGAAGCCCGAGCTCAGGCCGCCGTATATGGCCGACAACGGACTGGCCAGAGTAATCAAGGGACAAATGGACCGCGTCGTTCGCTGGCCCTTTCGACGGATTGAGTCCGACGGCAGAGAAGTTCTCACGGATCTCCGGTACGAACTGCAAGGCCTGGACTCGACCTTAGGTCTGCAAGTTGCCAAGACCGTCGGTCGCGATGCAAACCGGCCCGGCGGCGGCAACGCCACGCACTACTGGACGGGTGACCTCAATCACATTGTCGAGACCGCGATCCAGTGCCCTGCTGGCACCCTGCCCGGCCCAGCTTCGGTGCACACCTGCATCCACCGATTCGAAATCCTCGAACTCGGCGCCTACGTCTCCGTCGAGTACACGGAGAACCTGCTTCCGCAATGGCGGCAGATCGAAACCCGCGCGCGCGATTTGATCCTGTCGCTTCGCGTTGACCCCAACAACTCACCCACTCGCTAAAACGGAGACTCTTCATGCCTATCAATCTCACTGCTGCCGATCTCGCCCAAGCCCAAGCCCTGCTGAACCAGGGCCAGATCAGCGCGATGTACACCTACCTTGCCGAGCGCGGCGACAGCTATGCCATGTTGGCCAATGGCGTGGCAACCGGCAACACGCTCTCAGGCGCGGCAGCCATCGAGTTCATGCGCAACACGGCCGCTCAACAGGGAAAGACGCTAAGCGATGCGGACATCAATACGATTCGTCGCGAGATGGCTGACGGGTATTTGGCGACGTTGCAGACGATCGCGGGTAATGAGTCCACGAACGGCAGCGTCACCCGCCAGATCAGCTTCAACGAAGCCCAACAATTCCATAACACAGTATTCAATGACAGACAACTGGGCCCAGACGCTTGGACGCTCAACACCCCCGGGATCCTTTTCGGGCCGGACGGCGCGCAGCAGTATTGGGAACGGCTGCTCGGCGCGGCGGGATCCGGTTGGGACGAGGCACTTATTGCAGGTTCCACGCTTCAGTGGGTCGACCACATGCGCGAATTCATGCAGCCGCAGTACCGCGATATGGCCGCGAGTTGGTCCGCTAGGTTTCCGAAGTTGTCATGGGCCGAGATTGTTCAGGCAGCCAGCCAAGACGAGATTCAATGGGCTGTGGAATTCTTCAATCGCGCGATGCGTGAATTGTGGGATGCGGTCCCGAACGTCATCGACCCCCTCGGTGTCAACACCACCTTCCGCAGCAGTCTCGCCCCCCTACGCCCGCGCGACCCACTGGCCATCGACCTCGACGGCGACGGCATCGAGACGGTAGGCATCTCCGGGCTATCACCGATCCTCTTCGACCACAACGCTGACGGCATTCGCACCGGTACCGGGTGGCTCGCCGCTGACGACGCCTGGCTCGCGCTGGACCGCGACGGCAGCGGCAGCATCGACACCGGGCGCGAGCTGTTCGGCGTGGATACGCTGCTGTCGGGCACACCCGGCGTCGATGCCGTATACGCCGCCTCGGGCTTTGCCGCGCTGGCCACGCTCGATGCGAACGCCGACGCGGTGTTCAACGCGAGCGACGCCGCATTCGGGCAGGTGCGTCTGTGGCGTGACCTGAACCAGGACGGCGTGAGCCAGAGCAATGAGCTGAGCACGCTGGCACAACAAGGCATTGCGAGCATCAGCCTGAGCGCCAGCAGCACCAACATCAACCTGGGCAACGGCAACACGCTCACCGGCAGCGCCACCGTGACGAGGAGCAGCGGCGGCACCACGCAGGCGGGTACGGTGGCCATTGGCGCGGACAGCACCGCGGGCAACCTCAATCTGGCCAACAACCCCTTCTACCGCGAATTCACGACCGCCGTGTCGCTGAGCGCTGCGGCGTTGGCCTTGCCCGAGATGGGCGGCAGCGGCTGGGTGCGTGACTTGCGTGAGGCGATGAGCTTGGGTACATCGCAAGCGGCAGCTTTGGCCGCCGGCGTCCAGCAACTCGCCGCAGCCGGCACACGAGACGCACAACTCGCGGTGCTGGACGGCGTACTGCGCGCCTGGGCCGAAACCAACCAGACTCAGCCGCCGCAAGCCGTGGATGACCCGCACCGCGTGTTCAACGTCGTGGGCAATCCGGCGCTGTCGGCGCAGCTGCAGTGGGCGGTGCCGATTCTGGAAGTATTCAACGGCGCGACCGTCGAACAGTCGGGAATCGCACCACCGACGGTCACGACGGGCGGCGATGGCTTGCCGGTCTCGACCTACACGATCGCGGCTCAGCAGGCGAGCCTGATGATGGCAGCCTACGCCGGACTGCGCGAGTCGTTGTACGGCGCGATCGTGGTTCAGACGCGGCTCGCGCCCTACCTCAACGCCATCGAACTCGTGATCGACGAGACCGGCATCCGCTTCGATACGATGGCGTTGACCTCAATGCTCAACGCCACCCGCGCGGGCAGCGAACAAACCGGATCGGAAGACCTGGTCGAGCTGATCAAGTACTCCGGCTCGACGCTCGACGCGGTGGGATTCGACAGCGAGGCCACGCTGCGGCCCTGGGTCGAGGCGCTGCCCGTCGACTCCCCGCTGCAAGCCTTGCTTGGCGAGCTCAACGTCACCACGATTGCATCGCTCACCGCAACCGCCGGCACCGACATCTACTTCGGAAACACAAGCGCCAATTCGTTCCTGGCGAGCGGTGGCGCCGACCGACTGTACGGTGGCGGCGGCGACGACAGGCTGTACGGCCAGGACGGTGACGACTTGCTTCAAGGCGGTGCGGGAAGCGATTACGTTTCGGGAGGCCAGGGCGAAGACAACCTTGCCGGTGGGACCGGGGATGACACGCTGGTCGACATGTCGCTGACCTCGAACGACACCTACCGCTACCAGCTTGGCGACGGCACGGATCTCGTGCTCGACGACGGTGGATTCGACACGGTGCAGCTGGGCGCGGGCATCACCGCGGCGAACACGATCGTCCGCGCGCTGCAGAACGGCAGCATCGACTTCACGTTCGCCGATGGTGGGCGCTTGAGCTTATGGAACCAGCATCCGTTGACGCCCAACTCCGATGTTTCCGCGCACGTGCTCGAACAGGTTGCCTTCGCTGACGGCACCCTCTGGGACTTGGCACAGATTCGCCAGCAGGCGGTGACCGGCACCGCCGGGGCGGACACGATCCAAGGTTTCATCTATGACGATGACATGGCCGGTGGCGACGGCAACGACACGCTGCTTGGTGGCGCCGGGAACGACACGATCGACGGCGGGCTGGGGGTCGACACGCTCGATGGCGGCGATGGTGATGTTGTCCTGGTCAACGGCGAGACCCTCAGCGGTGGAACGGGCAGTGACACGTATGTATTGAATTCCTGGCAGGCGGTGACGGTCACCGAGGCGCTGGACGCGGCGTCCAACATCGACGCCCTCGTGTTGCCGGCGGGAATCTCGCCCGAATCCGTTCGCGTGCTGCGCACATTGAACACGACGTGGGGTGGCTACGACGATCTTTCCCTGAAGGACCTTTACACCGGCATCGAAGTCAAGTTGCCGCGCTACTTCAATGCCCGAGAACGCCAGGTCGAGGAGTTCCGGTTTGCCGACGGCACGGTCTGGACGTGGGCGGACGTCTCGGCCCGAGACCCGCTGCACGCCGCAAGCTACGGGAGTGACCAACTCTATGGCTATGCCTGGAGCGACAACATCAGCGGCGCAGCAGGCAACGATACGATTTTTGCGCAAGGCGCGAGCGACACACTTGCCGGTGATGAGGGCGACGACACGCTGGTCGCCAACCTGGGTGCGGACACACTGCTGGGTGGTGCGGGCAACGACCAACTCTACGGCGACGACATCTCGTCGACGACCGCATCGGACGGCAACGACGTGCTCGATGGTGGTGCGGGCGACGACTTGCTCTACGGTCGCGGCGGCAACGACACCTACGTCTTCGGCCGCGGCAGCGGCAGCGACTTGGTCTTTGAAACAGCCGGCGTCGACACGGTCGCGCTGGCCAGCGGTGTCGCGCAGGCCGACGTGACGCTGTTCCGCATGGGCAACGACCTGATCGTCGCGCTCGATCAAGGGCCGACACAACTTCGCATTGCCGGCCATTTCGGCGCCGCAAGTGGCGCGGTGGAGAGCATTTCGTTCGCCGACGGAAGCAGCTGGGACAGCGCGGCCATCGCCCTTCGGGCCGTGAGCGGCACGCAGAACGCGATGACGGGCACGGCGGGTAACGACACCTTCGTGGTGGACCATGTTGGCGACTCGATCAGCGAAGGGGTCAACCAGGGCATTGACACCGTCCAGAGTTCGGTGGGCTATGCACTGGGAGCCAATCTGGAGAACCTGACGCTCACGGGTTATCTGAACGTATTCGCCAACGGCAATGACCTCGACAACGTGATCACCGGAAACGCGGGCAACAACGCGCTCTACGGGGAGGGCGGCACGGACACCCTGGCCGGAGGTTTGGGTGATGACTTCTACCGCGTGAACGGCTACTACAGCTGGAACACGACCGAATACGAAAGCAACGACACGGTTGTCGAAGCGGCAGGCGCGGGAATCGACACGGTCAAGACAGCCACCTACAACTACACGCTGCCTGTCAACGTCGAGAATCTGATCAGCACGAACAACTGGGGCAGCATGAATGGCTACTCGCTGGAGTACATCTACCGGATGCTGACCGGAAATGCGCTGAACAACATCATCGATTCCGATCGCCTCAGCACCTTCGGTGCGCGCATCGATGGCGGCCTTGGCGCGGACACGATGCGCGGCGGTTGGGGGGACGATGTCTACGTCGTCGACAACGTCGGTGACCTGGTTGACGAACGCGGCTGGACGCTGATTGGCCAGAATATCTCCACCAAAGACACGGTTGAATCCTCGGTGAGCTTTACGCTCGGCGCGTGGCTGGACAACCTGAAACTAACCGGGAGCGCAGCCACCAGCGGTACCGGAAATGACCTGAACAACGTGCTCGACGGAAGCGCGAACTCGGCTGGAAATGTGCTTACAGGCGGCTGGGGCAATGACACGTATCGCATCGGCATCTCGGATGCCGTCGTTGAGGGTGCTGGCCAGGGCAACGATACCGTTTACATCGCTCAGGGCGCAATTGGCACCTATGCGGTGGCAAGCTATTCGAACATCGAGAACATTGCACTCGACGACGCTCTCGGATCTTCCGGGCTGCAGGGTGACTCGAGTGACAACAAGGTCACCGGCAATCGAGCGAACAACACTCTGAGTGGCGGTGACGGAAACGATCTCGTCGTCGATGGACCCGGCTATTTGCGCGATGCTGCGGGGCACGTCCTTCTCACGCAGAACGATGCGGACCAACTGTACGGCGGCAATGGGGCGGACCAACTGGTGTCGAACTATGGCGCTGACCTGCTGGATGGCGGCGCCGGGAATGACGAGCTGAGTTCCGGCGGGGCCGGTGTGACCGTTGCCTTTGGCCAGGGCTACGGCGGTGACCGCTGGACCGCCTATGTCGCTTCGCCGACCAACCGGGTCCGGTTTAATTCCGACGTCGATATCAGCGATCTCCAGGTAGGGCGAGTTGGTGCCGACCTACAGCTGACCGTGGGAAGCGGCGACACGCTGACCGTCGCGAACAGTTTCGTGGACGCATCCTCGTTGACTTCCACCGGGCTGCTGGGCTTCGTGGAGTTCGCGGATGGCGGCCGGCTGACGCAGGCGCAGCTGGTTTCTCGTCTTGTCAGCGACAACACCAACCTCGCAACGGCCGCCGGTGACACGCTGATTGGCACCGCCACAGCGGATGCGTTGTCAGGGCTTGGCGGAGACGATGCGCTGTTCGGTGGGCTTGGAGACGACACACTCGCTGGCAATCAGGGTGCCGATTCGGTCAACGGCGGCAGCGGAAACGATCGTTACCTGTTCGCACGAGGTGACGGCCAGGACACGATCGTTGACGCTGCAGGTGCGATTGACTCGCTCGCGTTCGCAAGCGACATCCTGCCCGCCGATGTCGTTGTGCGCCAAAGCGGTGGCGACTTGCAGTTCTCGATTTCCGGGACGACCGACCAGGTCACGATCAGCGGGTTCTTCAACAGTGCGGCGGCCCAGGTCGAGCGCGTCGAGTTCGTGAACGGCACCGTATGGGACGCGGCCACCCTGATCGACATGGCGTCGCGAATCGACGGTACGCCCGCCGGTGAATACCTGGCCGGAACCCCCGGCGCCGATCGCATTTTTGGCTACGGTGGCGACGACACTTTGCAAGGCCTTGATGGCAACGACACACTCGACGCCGGGGAGGGCAACGACTCCTTGTTCGGTGACGCCGGGGCTGACACGCTGATCGGGGGCCTGGGCGACGACCAGTACTTCTTCCCCGACGCGACCGACGTTATTCTCGAAGCGTCTGGTGCGGGGTTCGACACCGTCTACTCGCAGACTTCTTACACCCTCAACGCCGCCAACGTCGAAGCACTGGTGCTCAGCACGAGTGCCAACGTCGACGGCACTGGAAATTCGGAGAACAACGCCATCACTGGCGGCGATGGCATCAACCGGCTCGACGGCGGTGCGGGCGACGACATCCTGGTTGGCGGCCTGGGCAACGACACCTTGATCGGCGGCATCGGCAACGATTCCCTCGACGGTGGTGCGGGCAATGACTCGATGGCGGGTGGCGTTGGCAACGATACCTACTATCTCAACGTATCGACTGACGTCGTCACCGAGCAGTTGAATGAAGGCACCGATACCGCGATTGCGGGCTTCACTCACACCCTGGCCTCGAATGTCGAGAACCTCACCCTCACCGGCACCAACGCCATCAACGGCACCGGCAATGGCCTCGACAACGCGCTCGCCGGCAACAGCGCAGCGAACGTCCTGACCGGCGGCGCCGGCAACGACACCTACGTCGTCACGACCGGCGACACCACGACGGAAGCAGCGAACGCCGGCACCGACACGGTGCTGGCATCGGTCACCTGGACGCTTGCCACCAACCTGGAAAACCTCACCCTCACCGGCGCTGCCAACATCAACGCCACCGGCAACACGGTGGCGAATGTCATCACCGGCAACGCCGGCAACAACGCGATCAACGGCGGCACCGGTGCCGACACGATGCTCGGCGGCGCGGGCAACGACACCTATGTCGTGAACGTCGCCACCGATGTGGTGACGGAACTGGCCGATGAGGGCATCGATACGATTCAATCGAGTGCCACGCTGACCCTGGGCAACAACGTCGAGAATCTCACATTGACGGGAACCAGCACACTCAGCGGCATGGGCAACGCGCTGGACAACCTGCTGATCGGCACCAGCGGCAACAACACGCTGACCGGTCTGGCGGGCAACGACACGCTCGACGGTTTGGCCGGCACCGACACGATGGTCGGCGGCTTGGGCGACGACATTTACGTTGTCGAACGCACGGCCGATGTAGTGACGGAAGGCGTGAACGCGGGCACCGACACGATTCGCACCTCGGTCACGCTGGCGACGCTGGCCGCCAACGTCGAGAACCTCATGCTGCTGGGCAGCGCTGCGCTCAACGCCACCGGCAACGCGTTGAACAACGTGCTGATCGGCAACTCCGGGATCAACGTGCTCACCGGCGCCGCAGGCGACGACAGCTACGACGGCGCCGCCGGCAACGATACCTTCACCGACAACTCGACCACTTCGAACGACTCCTACCGCTGGGGTAGCGGCTCGGGCCTCGACACGCTCACCGACTCCGGCGGCGCGCTCGACCATGTGGACCTGTTCGCAGGTATTAGTTCAAGCCAACTGCGGTTTGCCCATGTGGGCAACAACCTGGAGCTGAGCATCGCGGGCAACACGCTCGACAAGCTGACGATGAACGGTTGGTACGCGTCAGCCGCGAACCAGATCGAGGAGTTTCGCCTGTCCGACGGCAGTGTGATCCTGGCTTCGCAGGTCGATTCGCTGATCGCCGCGATGGCCACGTTCGGGGCCGCTGCGTCAGCGGGAGCGACCGGGCCGTCGATGACAATTCAGCCGGTGCGCACGGGCTCGGAGCTGACGATGCCAGCGATTGCATAGCGGCAAGGCGGCCAAAGCGAACCCCGGGGCGCGCCGGCTGCGGCTTGCAGCGGGCCGGCGCGCATCTGCGGCAAGCGCTCCGGCGCCGCCTACACGCCCGCTTTCGCGAGCCGCCGCGAATTGACCGGGTCGCGAAACACGAGCGGATGTTCGGTGACTCCGCGCGCCGCGTTGGCCTCGGCGCGCCGCACCGCGTCGGTGACGAGCGCATGGTGCGGGCTGAGGCGGCACACCGGGTCCGCGGCTTGCGGATCGTTCGCGATCAGGTAGGCCTGGCAGCGGCAGCCGCCCAGGTCTTCTTCGCGGTGTTCGCAGCTCGCGCAAGGCTCTTTCATCCAGCCGGTGCCGCGATAGCGGTTGAAGCCTTCCGAGT
>JANOLA010000642.1:0-2946 GCA_031419535.1 Burkholderiales bacterium
CTGAACAAGCTGATCACGCACAACCTGTTGTTCGACTTCACCTTGCCCACCGCCTACACCGGCGCGGGAATGGAAGTCACGAGCGGCAAGTGGATCGTGAAGGGCATGCTGGCGAACCTGAATTCGACGCGTCGCACGCCTGGCAACAAGACGCCGGTCGTGACCTACCGCGTCGACTACTCGCGCGGCGAGTTCCAAGGCTTCGGCTTTGCCGGCGTGCATGGCAAGGCCGCGAATTTCCGCGCCAACGACGGTGTCGGCAATCCAGTCTCTGGCAATCCCTATGACTTGCGCGATACCGCGGTCAATCTGTTTGAGGCCGACGGCTACTTCATTCGCGGTGACTGGACGGTTCAGGGGCAATTCAGTGTCGGCAAGCAGAAGGACGCGAGCGTCGTCGCCGACCCAGTGACGGGCAACCTGCGCGACGCCAGTTGGTGGGGAGGCTCCGCCCTGGCCGCGTACAAGTGGATGCCGCGCTTCGAGACGACCGCACGGCTCGACTACATCAACAACAAGAAGAACGGCGGCGGGCTGCTCACGTTCGGATTTGCCGATTCTCGCAACGGCATCGGCAACGACACCACGATCGACTGTGTCACCGATCCGACGATCGCGGCGTGCAATGCGGGAGCCAATCGCGTGGCACTCACACTCGGCGCAAGCTGGCTCTTGAATCTGAATACGACCTTCAAGGCGGAATACCGCATCGACCGCGCCAGCCTGCCGGTGTTTGTCGACGTGAAGACCGGCGCTTTCTCCAAGTCGAACCACATGTTCGGCTCATCGGTGTTGGTCGTCTTCTGATTTCGAGCCGCCGACCTTGAACCACCCCGCCCCCGACTGGCACGCCGCGGCGAAGCAGCTGCGCGTCGACGGCCGCGCCGTCATCGCCGGCCAGCGCTGCGCCGCGCTGTCAGGGCAGACCTTCGACAGCGCCTCGCCGATCGACGGGCGGCACCTCGCGCCTGTTGCCCGCAGCCAGGCCGAGGACGTGAACGCCGCGGTTGCGTCGTGCCGCAAGGCCTTCGACGATGGTCGCTGGGCCCACCAGTCGCCGGCTTCGCGCAAGAAGGTGCTGCAGCGCTTCGCCGAGAAGATTCTGGCCGCGCGAGACGAACTCGCCCTGTTAGAGACGCTCGACATGGGCAAGCCCATTCGCTACAGCCTCGCGGTGGACGTGGGCGCGACGGCACGCTGCATTGCCTGGTACGCCGAAGCCGTGGACAAGGTCTACGATGAGATCGCGCCCACCTCGCGCAGCGCGCTGGCGCTGATCCAGCGCGAGCCGATGGGAGTGGTCGGTGCGATCGTGCCGTGGAACTACCCGATGATCATGGCGGCGTGGAAGCTCGGGCCTGCGTTGGCGGCGGGCAACAGCGTGGTGCTCAAGCCGAGCGAAAAATCGCCCCTCACCGCGCTGCGCCTGGGCGAACTGGCGCTTGAGGCCGGGCTGCCCGAAGGCGTATTCAACGTTGTTCCAGGCTATGGGCAGGAAGCCGGCGAGGCACTCGCGCTGCACATGGACGTCGACGCGATCGGCTTCACCGGGAGCACCCGCGTGGGCCGCAAGATGCTCGAATACGCAGGACGCAGCAACCTGAAGCGTGTTTACAACGAGCTCGGCGGCAAGTCGGCGTTCATCGTGTTCGACGACTTTGGCGATGTCGAACGTGCCGCGCAAACCGTCGCCGGCAGCATGTTCTTCAACCAGGGCGAGAGTTGCAATGCGCCGTCGCGCGTGTTCGTGCAGCGCGCGATCGCGGACCGCTTTGTCGAACTGGTTATCGCGCAGGCGCCGAAGTACCAGCCTGACGACCCGCTGAATGCCGGCACCGAAATGGGCGCGATCGTCGACCCCACCCAGCTGAAAACCGTGCTCGGCTACATCGAAGCCGGCCGCGCCGAGGGTGCGCGCGTGGCCTGCGGCGGCGCGCAGGCACGGCTTGAGTCCGGAGGCTGTTTCGTGCAGCCGACCGTGTTCGACGGGGTGACGAACACGATGCGCATCGCGCGCGAAGAAATCTTCGGCCCCGTGATGTCGGTGATCCGCTTCGACACCGAAGACGAAGCCGTGGCACTCGCCAACGACTCGAGCTACGGCTTGCAGGCGAGTGTCTGGAGCGACAACATCAACCGCGCCCACCGCGTCGCGCGGCGCATGCGCGCCGGCACCGTGCACGTGAACCAGTACGATGAAGACGACATCACCGTGCCCTTCGGCGGCTACAAACAAAGCGGCAATGGGCGCGACAAGTCGCTGCACGCGTTCGACAAATACACCGAGCTGAAGACCACCTGGATCCGGATCGATTGAGAGACTGACCCCCCGAGGTCAATCGCATGAAAGACTTCAAGGACCGCCTCGCCGCCAAGGGCGTGCACACGCTGATCGCCCAGTTCACCGACATCCACGGTGTGGCCAAGGGCAAGCTGGTGCCGCTGGCCAACGCCGATGCGCTGCTGACAGACGGTGTGGGCTTCTCGGGCCCGTCGATCTGGGGCACCGGCTTGCCGCGCACCGGGCCGCGCGCCGAGTACTACGGCCGCGGCCTGGCCAGCACGGCGCGCGCGCTGCCTTGGATGCCGGGCTATGCACGCATCGTGTGCGACGGTTTCGTCGACAAGCAGCCGTTCGACGCCTGCCCGCGCCAGGTGCTGCGCCGCCAGGTCGAGCGCCTCGCGCAACGCGGCTGGGCGCTGCAAACCGGCATCGAACCCGAGTTCTTCTTGCTCAAGCGCGAGGGCAGCGGCTACGTGGTCGCGGATGCGCAAGACCAGCTCGACAAGCCCTCGTACGACCTGAAAAGCCTGCCGCGCCAGCACGACTTCCTGGCGCAGCTCGTGGTCGGCCTGAAGGCCTGCGGCCTCGACGTGTTCCAGATCGACCATGAAGATGCGCATGGCCAGTACGAAGTCAACTTCCACCATGCCGATGCCCTGAGC
>JANOLA010000643.1:0-2526 GCA_031419535.1 Burkholderiales bacterium
GCCTGCGTGCACCTGATGGAAATCGGCTACGAAGGCCCGCTGCTCAACATCGGCAGCGGCCACGACGTTACGATCGGCGAACTGGCGCAAACAGTGATGAACGTCGTCGGCTTGGAAGGAAACGTCATCTTCGACTAGCAAGCCCGACGGTACGCCGCGCAAACTGCTCGACGTGAGGCGGCTTGCGGCATTGGGATGGCAGGCGCGGACGCCGCTGACATCGGGTGTCCGTCTGGCATACGAGCATTTCTCGAGCGCGGAAAAGAGGTCACCATGACGGTCACCGAAGCCACATTGGCGGAAATCACTCGCCGGCTGGTCGCGACGTACGAGCCCGAGCAAGTGGTCTTGTTTGGCTCGCATGCCTGGGGCAAACCCGACGAAGACAGTGACGTCGATCTCCTGGTGGTCGTTTCGGAGTCGGCGCAACCCGCTTATCGAAGGGCCAGTGCCGGGTATCGAAGCTTGTTCGGCGTGGGCGTGCCATGCGATGTGTGGGTGCGCACCCGCGATGAAGTGCTTCGCGAGGCACCGTTGCCGACGACTCTCACACACAAGATTCTTCGGGAAGGCAGGGTTCTGCATGGCTGAACCATTGACCTCCCAAGCCTGGGTAGCTGCATGGCTGCGGAAGGCCGACCATGACATGCAGACAGCGGAACGAGCGCTGCACGGCGGTTCCCCCATCACCGACACCGCGGCATACCATTGCCACCAAGCTGCGGAGAAGTCTCTGAAGGCATTCCTCGCCTGGCGCGCCAAACCGCTGGTGAGAACCCATGACCTCATGGACTTGCTCACCCGGTGCGCTAACGAAGAGTCGCGCTTTGTCGACTGGGCCGACCGTATTTCCGTGCTTTCCGCCTTCGGCACTGTGCTGCGGTATCCGTCGGTAGATGCCCGACCCGAGCGTCATAGTTCGGCAAGAGAGAATGCGGGCGTTGCTCCCCCACCCCAGTTCGCCCTCGTTTTCAACGCCTACCCCGGAGGTCAGAATGACGATGAACCTGGAAATCCTGGAAGCCGAAGTCCTGAAACTGGCTCCTGCTGAGCGTTCGCGCCTCCTCGAGCGGCTCATCGCAAGCCTCGACACCGACCCGGATGTCGAGGCGGCATGGGAACGCGAGGCAGATCGGAGGGAAGCTGAGCTGGAGGCTGGTTCTGTCACAGCGGTTCCAGGCCACGAAGCCATGGCCCGTCTCCGGGCAAGGCTTCCTCGGTGACTTACTCGCTACACCCCGGTGCCGAACAGGACGTCGCTGACATCTTGGACTCTTACACCGAGCGCGCGGGTCCAGTCGTGGCGCAACGCTTCTTCAGCGAGTTCGAGCGTGTCGGCAACCTCCTGGTCGAGCACCCTGGCCTCGGCACACCCACGACGAGGGGGCGCAGAGCCTTCCCGCTACAGGTCTTTCCGTACACGGTCGTCTACCGTACTTTCGAAACGAGCATTCGTATCCTTGTCGTACGGCATCAGCATAGAAAGCCCGGCTACGGCGGTGCAAGAAAGTAGCCGGAGAAGTGGTATGAAGACCGACGCTGAAATTCGACAAGAGGGTATGCGAGCGTTGATCCGCAGCCTTGGGTCCGTCGAAGCCGAACGCTTCATCGCCTCCGTTAGCAAGGACCGCTTCAACTACACCGAATGGCGGTGCACGGCGCTGCCAGAAACGGACCTGGTTGAACTCAGCCGGCAGGCAGCTGCGTTCGGCAAGCAGTGCGGCAACTGAGGTGCCGCTGGACAAGGCCCCGATAGTTTCACACCATGAAGATTTGCCACTTCGAAGACACCGACACGCTGCTCATTGAATTGAAGCCCGGCAACGTGGCAGAAACTCGCGACCTTGACGAGAACACCCTGCTCGATCTCGACGCCCAGGGCCAGGTTCTGGCGATCACCTTGGAACACGCCACTGCGCGTGCGGAACTCAGCAGCTTCTCCTTCGATCGGGTGGCTGCCTGAGGCCGACCAGTAAGCGCTCGCCATGCGATTGACACCCGCCCAAGCACAGGCCATTCGCGAGCGCATCCGCATGCACCTGGGCCCGCGCGCGCGAATCTGGCTGTTCGGCTCGCGCGTCGACGACAGCCGCCGCGGCGGCGATGTGGATCTCTACGTGGAACCCGAGTCAGCCGCCGATCTGACGGCCAGCCTGCGCTGCAAGAGCGAGCTGGCCGATGCGCTCGACCTCAACGTCGACCTCATCGTGCAGCAACCCGGGCGCGACTTGCCGATTTACCGGATTGCCAAGCAACGCGGGGTGCCGCTGTGACCGAACACCTGAAACTCATCCAGACGAGGCTTGCGCACCTGGCACGCATGCGCGAATACCTGGCCTATTCTCTTCGGCAGGTCGAAACGATGTTGCCGCTCGAGGATTGGCAGGCCCTGACGCCGGACCAGTACGAATCGCTGGCAGCGTTCCGTGTGCGCTTCAGCGAATTCCAGGAGCACCTGGGCAAAACCATGCGAGCCTTGGCGATCGAGGAAGAGCAAGACGTCGAGCGGTTCGGCGCGGTACTCGC
>JANOLA010000644.1:0-5311 GCA_031419535.1 Burkholderiales bacterium
CGCAACTGCGCCTGGCCATGGCCGAAGTGATGGACCGGTTGGCCAGCGCGGGGCACCGCGTAACCCGCGATTTCGAACGCAACATCGAACGCTCGGGCGCCTGGCGCAACCAGACGCAGTGGCGCTTTCGTGCCGTGGGCGCGGCCGGCGAATTCGGCGTGAACGCGGTCACGACGCTCGGCACGGCGCCGGCGACGCAGGCGCTGAACATGGCGCCGTGGCAGGCGCCCGCCGTGGGGCCGGACGCGATGCTCGGGCGATAGCTTGGGTCGGCCCGCTCAACCGCCAAGCCAGCGCGCCGACGCAGCTTCCACCACCGCCGCCAGCGGCGCGCCGGTGCCACGCTGCGCCCGCAGCCAAGTTGCGTCGTTGCCGCTGAACAGGCTTTGCCGGATGAGATGGCAGGCGTCGACTGCCTGCAAATCCTGGGCGTGGCCGGCGATGCGCTGCAAGGTGTCCAGAATGTCGTCGCGCAGGTGGCGGCGCTGTTTGGTCTGCGGGTCGACGATCTCGCCGTCCAGGCCGAAGCGGCACGCCTGAAAGCGGTTGAAGGTGTAGACCAGGTAGTCGTCTTCCGTGGGCTCGAACGGGCGCTCTTCGCGCAGGTGCCGGCAGATGCATTGCAGGTAGCACGCCAGCGCCGCGGCCTTGTCGACGCTCAGCGGCGTGTCGCAGACGCGCAGTTCGATCGTGCCGAACTCGGGCTTGGGGCGGATGTCCCAGTAGAAGTCTTTCATCGACTGCACGACGCCGGTGCTCGTCATCTTGTCGAAGTACTTGCCGAACTCGCCCCAGCTCAGACAAAACGGCGCGCGCCCCGACAGCGGAAACGCGAACACCGAGTTCAGCCTGGCCGAGTCGAAGCCCGTGTCCACGCCTTGCACATAGGGCGATGACGCCGACAGGGCGATGAAGTGCGGCACGAAACGCGACAGCGCGTGCAGCAGCCACAGCGCGGTGTCGCCGTTTTCGCAACCGACGTGCACATGCTGGCCGAAGATGGTGAACTGCTTGGCGAGGTAGCCGTACAAGTCGCTGATGTAGTGGAAGCGCTCGGTCGGGTAGATGCGCTGCTCGCTCCACTGCTGGTAGGCATGGGTGCCGCCGCCGGCGATCGCGATGTTCAGGCGCTTCGCACCGTTCGCGAGCTGGTCGCGCAGGTCCAGCAGTTCGGCCTTGAGCGAATCGTGGCGCGTCTGGATGGAAGTGCCGATCTCGATCATGCTGCGCGTGATCTCGGGCTTCACGTCCCACGCGCCGCTGTGATTTCGCAGCACGCGCAGCAGGTCGTCGGCCTGCGGAGTGAGGTCGAAGTCGTGCGTGCCGAGCAATTGCAGCTCGAGCTCGACGCCGAGCGTCAGCGGCTCGGAGACGGTGAAGGCTTGCAGTGGCATGGGCGAAGGCGAGGTTTGAGGATCGGGCTCAGCAATGGATCAGCGCGCCGGGCCCTCGCCGGCGATGCGGCGCAGCCCGAGCCGCGACCACAGCGGGCCGGTGAGCTGCATCAGCATCGCGGCGACGAGCAGCGCTTGCAGCGTGCGCGAGTCGACCGCACCGAGCTGGCTCGCCCAGCCGAAGTTGCTTGCCGCCATCAGCACGGCCAGGCTGCTCATCGGCTGCAAGGCGACGATCAGCCCCGCCGATTGGCGCCAGCCCAGGCCACTGGGTCGCGCCAGCGCGCTCACCGCGACCGCGCTGCCGAGCCACCGCGCAGCGACGATCGCCAGCGCCCAGGGCCACACGCTGAAAAAGCCTTCGAGCGAAAGCAGCAAGCCCAGACTGACGAAGAGCAATACGTTGAGCGCCGCGCCGGCCGAGCCGAGCATCGGCTCCACCGTCAACGCGTGCTGCATGCGCCAGCGCGCTGTCATGCCCGCGACCAGCAGCGTGAGCAGCGGCGACAGCGTCCACATCGCGGCGAGCAGGCTCGCCAGGATGACGAGGGCGATCTGCACCACCGGCATCGCCGGTGTCGCGCGCATCCACCGGCCCAGGCGATCCAGCAGCAGGCCAGCGGCCGCGCCGAGCAGCAGCGAGCCGGCGATGACCACGAGCGAGCGCCACAGCGCGTGGAACATGCCGGTTCCGCCCTCGGTGGCGGCGGCCGCGGGGCCGTCGCCGGCCAGGCCGATGTGCAGGGCCCTGAGCAGCAGCACGGCGAAGACCGAATTCACCACCGTCATCAGCAGCAGCCGTTCCGTGACCTGGCCGCGCGCGGCGCTCTCGTGCACGGCGTTGAGCGTGATCACCGGCGAGGTGGACGCCGCCACCGCGCCCGCCACCGCGGCGGAAAGGGGCGGGGCGCCGAGCGCGATCAACGCGACGAACGCCAGCAGCGCGCAGAGCAGTGCCTGAAGCACGCAAGTGATCGCCAGCGCGCGGTTGTCGAGCAGCCAGCGCGGGCGGATCCGGCTGCCGAGTTCGAACAGCACCGCGCCGATCGCCAGATCGATCAGCGGCTTGAACGCATCGAGCTCGCTGCGCTCGAGCAAGTGCAAGAGCAGCGGGCCGGCCAGCGCGCCCATCAGCATCTGGCCACAGGCGCGTGGCAGCGCCCAGCTGCGGTACAGCAGTTCCGCGAAGACGGTGGCGACAAGCAGCAGCAGGGCCAGCGCCAGCAGCGGGTCGGCGCCGCGCAGGGCGTCGAGATTGAGCACAGGTGTGGTCGCCAGCATGGGCCGCGACTCTAGGCAAGAATCGTCGCGATTGCGGTATCCAAACGTTCGCCGGTGGGCGCCGCAGAGGCCAGACGCCAGCCCTCACCCCAGCCCTCTCCCAGAGGGAGAGGGAGCAAAAACGAAAGGCGCTCAACCGCTCAGCCGCTCGCCCAGAACACCGCGAACCAGCGCTTCGGGTCGGTCCAGACCTGGGTCTGTGCGAAGCCGGCGCGGCGCAGCAGCGCGTCGAAATCGCTCACGCTGTACTTGTAGGAATTTTCGGTGTGCAGCCGCTCGCCCGCTGCAAAGCGGCGTTGCCCGCCGGACCAGCGCACGTCGACGGCGCGGCGCGCCTCGAGGTGCATTTCGATGCGCGAGTGCTCGGCGTTGAACAGCGCGACATGGCGCCAGTCGCGCACCGCGAAGTCGGCGTCGAGCAGGCGGTTCAGGTGCAGCAGCAGATTCAGGTTGAACGCGGCGGTGACGCCCAGCGCGTCGTCATACGCCGGCACCAGAAGTTCATCGGGCTTGACAAGGTCGACCCCGATCAGCAAACCGCCGCCTCTGGCTTGTTCGTGCACGCCGGCGAGGAACGCCTGTGCTTCGGCCGGTGTGAAGTTGCCGATGCTCGAACCCGCGTAGAAGAAAACCGGGCGCCCTTGCACACAGCCCGCGGGCAGGTTGAGGGCTGCGGAGAAGTCGGTCCCGACGCCCATGACCTCCAGGCACGGATGTTCGCGCTGCACCTGCATCAAGCCGGCGCGCAGGAACTCGACCGAGATGTCGACCGCCACGTAGCGCCGCGGGCGCAGCAAGGGGATGATTCGCAGGCCCTTCGCGCAGCTCGCGGCACCGAGGTCGACCAGGCTGTCGACGCCGCCGATGCCGGAGGCAATGGCCGATGCGATGGCCCCGCCTTGCGCATCGAAAATCGCCGCTTCGGTGCGCGTGGGGTAGTACTCGGGCAGCTCCGTGATCGCGTCGAACAGGCGCGCGCCCAGTGCGTCGTAGAGGAACTTCGGTGCGATGTGGGGCGGTGCCGCGAGCAAGCCTTGGCGCAGTTCGTCGCGCACCGCCTCAGGGTCTTCCTGGTGAACCTGCAGCAGGCCCGGCGCGCCGGCGTGGGTGCTGAGTGTCATGGGGTGGACGGAATCGTTCAAGGAAATCCCTTGTGGCAAAGCCCTGTCGTTCGAGGGCATCTCGGTCCTACCGAACGCAAGGCGCAGTCAGTGTCTAAGATGCGGATCTTGTCACGGCTTGCCGGCTACGATCCGGGCCCCGGACAAACCCTGATGACCACGACACCCACTTCACGAGGAATCACCATGATCAGCTTCTCATCGTCGCGCACTCTCAAGAGCCTGATGACTTGCGCGCTGTTGGCTTTCGGCTTCGCCGCGCACGCCCAGCAAGTGCTGCGTGTCACCGCGATTCCCGACGAATCGCCCACCGAACTCGCGCGCAAGTTCGAGCCGCTGGGCAAGTACCTGGAAGCGAAGTTGGGAATGAAAGTGGAGTGGACGCCGGTGACGGACTATGCGGCCGCGGTCGAGACCCTGGTGAACCGCAAGGTCGATCTGGCCTGGTTCGGCGGCTTCACGTTCGTGCAGAGCTCGGTGCGCTCCGGCGGCAAGACGGTGCCCCTGGTGCAGCGCGAGGAAGACACGGTATTCAAGTCGGTGTTCATCGCCTCCAAGGACAGCGGCATAACCAAGCTGGAAGACCTGAAGGGCAAGACGCTCAGCTTCGGCTCGCAGTCCAGCACCTCGGGCCATCTGATGCCACGCAGCTTCCTGCTCGCCGCGAAGATCGACCCCGACAAGGACTTGAAGCGCATCAGTTTTTCAGGCGCGCATGACGCGACGATCGCCGCCGTGGCGAGCGGCAAGGTCGACGCCGGGGCGTTGAACATTTCGGTGTGGCAGAAGTTCGTCGACGAGAAGAAGGTCGACCCCGCCGCAGTGCAGGTGATCTTCACGACGCCGCCGTACTACGACTACAACTGGACCGTGCACGCCGACATGCCGCAGGCGCTGCGCGACAAGATCGCCCAAGCCTTTCTCGACTTGAACCCGGCCACGCCGCAGGGCGCCGAGATCCTGAAGTTGCAACGCGCCGCGAAGTTCGTACCGACCAAGGTGGACAACTACAACGGCATCAGAAGCGCCGCCGAAAACGCCGGGTTGCTCAAAGCCTCGTCGAACTGAGCGCGGGAGCCGCGCTTGCCCGTGATTCAACTCGATGGCGTGAGTGCGCGCCATCCGGCGGCGCGCGCCGGCGCGCTGGCGATCGACGGCGTGGACCTGCGCATCGCGCGCGGTGAAGTTGTCGCGATCATCGGGCCTTCGGGTGCGGGCAAGACGACGCTGCTTCAGGCGATCGCCTGCGCGCTGCGGCCGGTGCAGGGCGAGATATCGCTGTTCGGCGCGGCGCCCTGGGCGCTGTCGCGCGCTCGCCTGCACCGTCTGCGCGCTCGCCTGTTCCTCGCGCCGCAAGTGCCGCCGCTGCCGCCGCGCCAGCGTGTGGTGACGTCGGTGCTGGCCGGGCGCTTGCCGCACCAGGGTTTGTGGACCAGCGTGCGTTCGCTGTTCTATCCGGTAGACAGCGGTGCCGCGCGCGACGCGCTCGCGCATTTCGACATGGCGGAAAAGCTG
>JANOLA010000645.1:0-2490 GCA_031419535.1 Burkholderiales bacterium
GCCGGGATCCACGGGGTCGAGGTGGAAGGCACGCCAACCATGGATACCGGCTTGCGCCGGTATGACCGGTGTCTGGCAATGCGCCGGTGTCATTTCACCGCACGAATCTGCTCGATGTAGCTCGTCCAGTCCGGGAAGTCCTTGCCCACCTGCGCGAGCACCGACTTGCGAAACCCTTCCACATCCAGGCCGTCTTTCTCTTCAACGAACACCATTCCCTTGGCTTCGAGGTCCTTGCGGTAGCGGGCCGCCGTCTCGCGGTCCCAGTCGAGCGTCTTCTTGCCCACTTCGGCCATCGTGTCTTCGAGGATCTGGCGGTCGCCCGCGGGAATCGCGGCCCAGGCCTTTTCATTCACGAACACGGCGAGGATCGACTGCATGTGGTTCGTCAGCATCACGTACTTCTGCACCTCGTAGAGCTTGAGGTTGAAGATGTTCGGCAGCGGGTTTTCCTGGCCGACGACGAGGCCGGTGGCGAGCGCCGTGGCAAGTTCCGACACCTCCACCGGCGTGGCCACCGCGCCCATGCCCGAGATCATCGACGACCAGAGTTTCACCGGAACGCCGCGGTACTTCTTGCCTTGCATGTCCTTGATCGACAGCACACGCTCCTTGGACGTGAGCTGGCGTGTGCCCTGGAAGAAGCTGCCGACGATGCGCATGTTGCCCTTCTCGACCAGTTGCTGGTTGATCTCGCGCAGCGCTGGCGACGTGCGCGCATCGGTCGCGCGCAGGCTGTGCTCCGGGTCGCGGTAGACGAAGGGCGTGTTGAACACCGCTGTCGTCGACAGGATCTTGCCGAGCGACGCGAAGTCGTGGTGGCCCATCGTGATGGCGCCCGACTTCACGCCGTCAACCATCTCACCCACGCCGCCGAGTTGCGAGTTCGGGAACACCGTGATCTCGACCCGGCCGTTGGTGCGCTCTTTCACGAGCTTGGCCACCTCGTCGGCGTACAGCGTCTGCGGTGCATTGGCTACGCCGACGTGGGCGTAGCGGATCTTCACCTGCGCTTGTGCGGCCGGAAGCAGCAATGCCGCGACGACGAGGGCGCTGGCAGTCAGGAACGTTGGAACTGAAACTCTCACGGTGTTGTCTCCTCAATGTGTGGGCTTGTGGCCCGTTGCAGTCGATCGCTGCGTGCAATCGTTGAATTCAAATCGACATCTACAGCGTCGTGCCGCGCTCGTAAATCTTGAACACGGCCGAAGTATCGAGCTCGGCATGGCCAAGGTGCACAAGCATACGGTAGAGCGACAAGGCGTTGCCGCTCATCGGCAGGGGAGCCTTCAGCCCGGCGGCGAACTCGCTGAGCATCTCCAGGTCCTTCAACAACTGGCGCGCATAGCCCTGAGGCGCGAACTCGCGCGCGGCCATGCGCGGGTAGAGTTTTTGCAGCAGCGTGCCGTCGGCGTGGCCGCCGGCCAGGCATTCGGGAATGCGCGCGGCGTCGATGCCGGCGGACTCGGCAAGCAGCAGCGCCTCGGCCAGCACGGCGTGCGTGCAGCCGACGATCAACTGGTTGATCATCTTCGTCACCAACCCGCTGCCGCTCGGCCCCATATGCGTGCAGCGCGCGGCCACGTCGGCCATCAAGGGGCCGATGCGCGCGATGTCCGCCGCGTCGCCGCCGGCCATCACAGTGAGCGTGCCGCTGCCTGATGCCGGCGGGCCGCCCGACACCGGCGCGTCGATCCAGGCGCAGCCGCGTTCCTCGCGCAGTTGCTGCGCGAAGGCGCGCCCGCGCTCGACCTTCACGGTGGAGAAGTCGACGATCAATTGCGGCGGCTGCATCGCGCTCGCCGCGCCTGCCTCGCCGAACACTGCCTCGTGCACCGCGTCGGTGGTCGGCAAATTGAGCAGAACCAGATCGGCGTTGCGCACCGCGTCGGCGGGGCTGGCCGCGACCGATGCGCCGGCGGCGAGCGCCGCGTCGTTCTGGCGCGGCAGCACGTCGTGCGCTGTCACCGGGTAGCCCAGGCCCACCAGGCGTTTGACCATCGGCAGGCCCATCAGGCCCACGCCGATGTAGGCAATGCGAAAAGGTGTCATCGTGTCGTTCACTCCATCGCGTAAGTGCGGATCGCGTTGTCGCGAAACAGCGCCGATTGTTCGTGCGCCGAGAAGTCGCCGACGATGGCGCGAAAGCCGTTGAAGATCGTCGCGAAACTCGCGCACAGGCTGTCCACCGGGAAGTTGCTTGCGAACATGCAGCGCTCCGCTCCGAACAGGTCGATCACCGTGCGAACGATGTCGCCGTTCGCCTGCACGGTCCACGGCGCACCGGATTGGCCGAGGCCCGAGATCTTCACCACCACGTTCGGGCACGTCGCGAACGCAGCCATCGCGCGCTTCCATCCATCCAGCCCCAACGCGCTGCGGTCCGCCAGCAGCCCCGTGTGGTTGAGGATGATGGGCGTGTCCGGAAAGTCCGCGGCGAGCCGCAGCGCCTCGTGCAGGTGCCACCACGGCGTTTGCAGGTCGAAGCGC
>JANOLA010000646.1:0-3003 GCA_031419535.1 Burkholderiales bacterium
CAAACCACTCGCCACCGCCTGTGCATCGCCCGGCGCCACCGTCAGCCCACAGCCCGACTCGGCCACCGGGTCGTTGCCGGCCGCCCCCGAAAGCAGCACAGCGCAGCCAACCGGCGCAGCCCCTGCGCCACGGCATCGGGCGATTCGGGTGCCACTGTCAGGCCGCAGCCCGCCTCCGCAACGGGGTCGTTGCCGGCCTCGACCGAATGAAGCACCGGCACGCCCGCCATCATGTAGTCCATCAGCTTGTTCGGCGCGATGCCGAAGCGGTACAGCGGTTGCCGCTTCCAGCCGATGTAGGCGATGTCGGTCTGCGCCAGCAACGCGGGGACTTGCGCCTTCGGAATCGAAGCGAACATTCGGACGTTGTTCAGTTTCTCGGCGGCGACGCGTTGCTCGAGCCGCGCTTTCTCCATGCCCTCACCCACCAACACGAAGGCAAACGGATCGTTCTGCAAGGCGGCTGAAGCGTCCAGCAAGACGCCCAGCGCGTTGGGCACTCCGTGCGAGCCTGCGTAAACCACCACTTGGCGGCCGGCAGACTTCTCTTGGGCGATGTGCACAGCAAGAGCCGCCTCCAGTGCTTGCGGCTCGCTTTGCCACTCTTCCGGCGAGATGCCGTTGGGCACGATGTGCAACTTCCTCAGATCGAGCCCGTGGGCCTGCATGTGCTGCGCCACCTTCGGCAGCATCGAGATCACCACGTCGGCAAACCGGTAGGCGTCGTTTTCAGCCTTCTGGCAAAGCATGATGAACGGATGCCAGCGCGACATGCCTGCCAGCTCGATCGGCGAGGCAGGCCAGAGGTCGTGCACCTCGTAGACCAGCTTGGCGCGTGCGCGGCGCGCGACCAGGAATGCGGGCCAGATGTCCATCGGGTAAGTGCTCGACGCCACGACGACATCCGGCCGAAACTCGCACGCTAAGCGCCGGGCACGCCAGGCAAGTTGCAGGCAGAACGCGGCGATGTTGATCACCCGGCGCACGCCATTGCCCTGGTAGCGGGGCGTGCGCAGCCACAGATACTCGACCGCGTCGACCCCCTCGCGTGCACTGCCGCCCCGCACCGCAGGCTGAACGCTGCGCACATGCGAGAACGAAGCCGCAACCACCTGCACGGCGTGGCCCAGGCGCGACCACTCGCGAGCCAGATAGAAAGGCCTGTATTCCATGCCGTGCCGCACCGAGCCGGAGTAGTGGTTGATGAGCAGGATTCTCAAGTCGCCCCCACCAGCAGGACGTGCGCGAAGCGCCGTGCGGCGTCGCCGTACGGGCGCACCGGCGTGCCGGACGAGCCCAGGGCCGCACTGGAGGCGGCAGCGGAGCTCGGCGACGCGAGCCTGTTCCAACCCGCGTCGACAAGTTCGTCCCATTCGGTTCCGTCGCGCAGCGTGACGCTGGGCTTGGCGAAGAAAAAGGCCTCCTTCCGCACGCCGCCCGAGTCGGTGACGATCATCTGCGCAACCTGTTCCAGCTCGATCATGTCGAGGCGGCCTTGATGAACTGAGGGCGGGCGCCGACGATGGTGACAATGCTCATGAGAAAGGAATCATGCATCGAGGGCCTGCTACGGCGGGCCCTCGAAATGACGGTCGCGCAGCACAAGTGAGCCTTCGCGCTCAAGGGGATGCGGACACGATCAAAGTGTCGCGAAATTTCGGCAGGTGGTTCAGCACGCGCGCGAGCAGCGCGCCGCGTGCGCTGACGTAGTCGCTGTGGCACAACTCGACCTTCTGCGGTGCATATCCCGCGTCCACGAGCACCTTGCAAAGGGTGAATGGTGAGAACCAGTAGCGGTGGTCGGTATTGACCCATTCGCCTGAGGAGAAGAGATTGCGCAAGCGAAACAGGTTGGGCGTCGCCACAATGAGTTCCCGGAAACGGTAGCGCCGCATCGATTTAAGAAAACTCACCACGTCGCCAACATGCTCGATTACATCGGCAAGTAGGCAAACGTCGAACTCTTCGTCCGGAACATCGTCGGGCAGGAACACCGCCGGGAAATTCGACCTCCGCAGTAACGCGATGCCGTCAACATTGGTGTCGGCCCCCACGCACCGTTGCGCCACGTCGCACAGGTGCTTATGCAGGTACACGCCTTGCGCGACCTTGTCGCGAATCAGGTCCGGATGATCGCAACAGCCAACATGAAGGACGCGTTGGCCCTTGCAAAGTTCGATCAATCGTTCGAAGCGCCGCAAGGCGGGACCCCGATTGCCGAGGTCGAAGCGCTGCCATTGGAAAATGCCTTGCCACTCAGAAAGTCCAGCGTGGGTGGGTCGAGTTTCATGACATTTAAAGGCTGTCCAAGAGTTGTTGCAGACGCTGCGCGAACGCGGTGTGGTTGACCTCGGCATCGAAGTCGCGCACCCAGCGCGCGCGCGACCGGGAACGCCGGGCGCGCACTTCATCGATCGAGTTGTGCAGCGCGACGTGCTCGACTGCGGCGATGACCTCGTTCACGGTCGGGTTCGCGCTCAGGAGCACGCCATTGTCATTGCCCACTGCTTCGCTCACTCCACCAACATCGGTCGCGATCACCGGCAGCCCAGCCGCCAATGCTTCCTGGATCACCAACGGCAATCCTTCCATGCTGCTCAAGAGCAGGAACACGTCGACCGGCAGGTTCGCGTAGTGTTCGGTGACCGTGGCGTTGTCGACTTGCCCCGGCAAAGACACCTCGAGGTTCGGCGGGGCGCATGCGACGCTAGCGCGAACTTTAGGCATGTCGGGCCCACCGCCGAAATGGGTCCATTGAAAGCGCCGCTGCGGGTGGCGTACCGCCAGACCAAC
This sequence comes from Burkholderiales bacterium, assembly GCA_031419535.1. Lineage (GTDB taxonomy): Bacteria > Pseudomonadota > Gammaproteobacteria > Burkholderiales > Burkholderiaceae_C > JAEMQF01. The sequence goes on from JANOLA010000646.1 coordinate 2,794, forward strand.
CATTGCCTGAGCGACCATTGGAACCCGTTTGAGCGGCACCAGCATGCTGCACGATACGATGCGAGTACACCCGTCCTGCGACGCGGTGGCAGGCATTGCCGAAGCCTCGGTGCCCAGGCGAGCCACGATGACGCGCCCCGGTGGCACGCCGCGCCGCAGCAGATAGCCGCGGCCATGTTCGGATATCGCAGCGGCAAAGGTCAAACCGGC
>JANOLA010000647.1:0-1663 GCA_031419535.1 Burkholderiales bacterium
GCTTTGCGCCTCGATCGGGCACCATTTGGCGCGCTGCTCGGGCACGCCCGAAAAACTCTCAGACTCTGAGCCCGGCTTGGGGCGGCCCGGCGCTCGGGCTCTACTCGGTCGCCAACGGCGTAGCCTCACGCTGGCCGCCCCAGAATCACCGCGCCCGTGCAGAGGCACCGGTCGTACGTGACCATGCCAAAGCCGCTCACCAATCCCAACTGCGCGCCCCGCACGGCCCGGCCCGGCGCTGCATCGGTGAGCTGACGAATCGCCTCCGTCATACCGATGAAGCCGCCCGCCGCGCCGGCCTGGCCGCTGGAAAGCTGCCCGCCCGAGGTGTTGTTCGGGAAATCGCCTTCAAACGTGAATCGATGCGCGCGCACGAACGCCGGCCCTTCGCCTTTGGCGCAAAACCCCAGGTCCTCGAACTGCATCATCACGATCACAGGATAGTCGTCGTAGGTCTGCACGAAGCCGATGTCGCCCGGCTTCGCATCGGCCATCGAATACAGCTCGGGCAGATCGACGCCCCAGCCGCCGCGCACCATGACGGGATCGTCAGCGAAGGCATTGTGGCGCTCGATCGCCCCGCGCAGCGTCGCGAAAGCCAGGCCCAGGTCGCGCGCACGCGCCTCGCTCATCACGAGAAACGCCTCAGCGCCGGCGCAGGGCATCACGCAGTCGAACAGGTGGATCGGCTCGGCGATCGGCCGCGCGTTCATGTACTCGTCAAGCGTGAGCGGCTTGTTGAACACGCGGGAACTTGCCAAGCCCGCCGACGAGCTTGCCAAACCCGACAATCCCGCCAGCGCGTTGCTGCGCTGATCGACGCAGATGCGCCCGAAGTCCTCGCGCGTCGCGCCATACTCTCGCATGTAGTTCGCCGTGATGAACGCGAAGATCGCGTTCGGCCCGCCCGAACCGTAGGGGTAGGTCGCGTCGCGCGCGAAGCCGCTGAAGCTGCCCAGCATCAGCCGGAACGAGTCGACATGGTTCGTGTCCGCCGCCACGCACGCCACCACATTCGCGTCGCCCGCCTGCACCGCGCGCGCGGCGCGGCGCAGCGCCATCACGCCCGATGCGCCGCCATTGGGCAGGTGGTCGAGCCAGCGGGGGCTCAGGCCCAGGTGCTGCGTCACGCCGACGGCGGTGTCCGGGCTCAGCGAAAAACTGCTGACCGTCAGGCCATCGATCTCGCTCTTTAGGATGCCGCTTTGCTTGACGAGCCCGGCAATCGCCTGGCCGAGAAACCACATCGCGCTGCGCGTCGAGTAACGCACATAGGGAACGGTCACCGGCACGGCGACAGCCACGCCGTCGTAGCCTTTGCGCGACGCGGTGCGAGCCATGCCGCTACGCGCCACCCGCGACGCATGAAACGGGCCGGCGCTGGGAGGGGCCCGCTTCGGCGTTGATGACGTTCGCCGCTGCGCGCATGCCAGCTTCGGCGCGAGGGCAGGTGACCGGGGCTTCGAGCGAAAGCCGGTGTCCGCGCAAGCCCAGACTGGCTCCGACCGTTCCCCAGGGCGGTGGCCGGCCACGAGTCGGCCTGCCACCCAGGTGCCGGGGCAGGTGGCTCGGGGTACGGTCGCAGGCCCCATTCGCGGTGTCCTGGCTGCTCGCGCGCTTGGCTGGCGTTGATGGCACTGCGCGCCGCGGACCACATCGAGTG
>JANOLA010000648.1:0-26350 GCA_031419535.1 Burkholderiales bacterium
GCAGACCGGCGCGGCATCCTGCTCACCGACGACGTGATGGCCTACCTGCTGTCGCGCTTCGAACGCGACCTGAAAAGCCTGTTCGAACTGCTCGACCGCCTCGACCAGTTTTCGATGTCGCAACAGCGCGGCGTGACGATTCCGCTGCTCAAGCAAATGCTGTCGCAGGAGCCGTTGCGATGAGCGTCGCATTAGGCGCCGCGGCGATGAGTGTCGCGGCAGGCGCCGGGCTGTGCCTGTTCGACCTGGACGACACGCTGCTGCCGATCGATTCCGACCACGCCTGGGGCGAGTTCGTGGTGCGCCTGGGCTGGGTCGAGCCCGCCGGGTTCCGGCGCCGCAACGACGAGTTCTACGCGCAGTACAAGGCGGGCCAGCTCGACATCCACGCCTACATCGAATTCGCGACGCAGCCGCTGCGCGAGCGCACGCCGGTCGAGATCAAGGCGGCTCATGTGCGTTTCATGCGCGAAGTGATCGCCCCGAACGTGCACGGCGCGGCGCTGAACCTGGTGCGCGAGCACCAGCGCCGCGGCGACCGGATCGCGCTCGTCACGGCCACCAACGACTTCATCACGGCGCCCATCGCCAAGGCGTTCGGCATCGAGACGCTGATCGCGGTGCGGCTGGAGCGCGACGCAGGGGGTACCATCACGGGTCGGATCGTCGGCGAGCCGAGTTATCGCGACGGCAAGGTGCGCCGTGTCGAACAGTGGCTGCACGAGGCCGGCCGCGGCTGGCGCGACTTCACCACGATCAGCGTCTACAGCGATTCGATCAACGACCTCCCCTTGCTCGAGCGCGCCACCGAACCGGTCGCGACCAACCCGAGCGCGCCGCTGGAAGTGCTGGCAATGGAGCGCGGCTGGCGCATTCTGAAATTGTTTGAATGATCAAGAAACTGCTCGACAAGCTGATCGACAAGGCGCGCACGGTGCGCGGGCCGCGCACCGTGCATGGCAAGCGCATCGAGGTGCCCAAGGCCCAGCACGGCATCGACCCCAAGCTCGTCGACGAGCGTGCCGTCAAGGTCGTGCGCACGCTGGCCGAAGGGGGCCACGAGGCCTACATCGTCGGCGGCGCGGTGCGCGACCTGTTGCTGGGGCTGCGGCCGAAAGACTTCGACGTGGCCACCAATGCCACACCTGAACAGGTGAAGTCGCTGTTTCGGCGTGCCTTCATCATTGGGCGGCGCTTTCGCATCGTGCACGTCGTGTTCGGTCGCGGCCGCCAAGACCATGGCTTGAGCGAAGTCATCGAGGTCTCGACGTTTCGCGCGCAGGTCGACGCCATTGCCGCGGAACAGGTGAGCGGCAACGAGCGCAGCGCCAAGGCCGTGACCTCGACCGAGCGCGGGGCAAAGGGTGCGCAGCCGGGCCACGTGATCGACGCCGAAGGACGCGTGTTGCGCGACAACGTCTGGGGCCCGCAGGTCGAAGACGCAGCGCGGCGCGACTTCACCGTCAACGCGATGTACTACGACCCGCTGCGCGAGATCGTGGTCGACTACCACGGCGGCATTTCCGACGCGAAGAAAAAGCTGCTGCGCATGATTGGCGACCCGGCACTGCGCTACCGCGAGGACCCGGTGCGCATCATTCGCGCGATCCGCTTCGCCGCGAAGCTGGGGTTCGAGATCGAACCCAAGACGCGCGCACCGATCAAGGCGATGGCGGCGCTGCTCGACAACGTGCCGCCGTCGCGCACCTTCGACGAGATGATCAAGCTGCTGCAAACCGGGCATGCGCTGGCCAGCATCGAAGAATTGCGCCGGCATGGCCTGCACCGCGGCGTGTTTCCTGTGCTCGACGTCGTGCTCGACGAAGCGCAGCGCCACGACGGCCGAGAAAAGTTCGTGCAGCTCGCGCTGGCCGACACCGACCGGCGCGTCGGCGAAGGCAAACCCGTCGCGCCCAGTTTCATGCTCGCGTGCATGCTCTGGCACGACGTGCTCGACCGCTGGAAGGCCGGCGAAGCGAAGGGCGAAACCTCGTTCGCGGCGTTGCAGCAGGCCGTCGACGCCGTGTTCGACGCGAAGATCGGCGACATCTCCGGGCGCGGCCGCCTGGCCGCCGACATGCGCGAGATCTGGATGATGCAGCCGCGTTTCACGCGGCGCAGCGGCCAAGGTGTGCAGACGCTGGTCGACCAGCCGCGCTTTCGCGCCGGATTCGACTTTCTGCGCCTGCGCGGCACGGCCGGCGAGATCGACGCCGCGCTGCCGCAATGGTGGGAACAGTTTTCGACGGCCAATGCGGACGAGCGCGCCGCGCTGCTCGAAAGCGCGCGTGCAGTCGCGGTGCCGGGCCGCACCGCGCCGCGCCGTGGCGTTCGGCCGGGGGTGGCGGGCACGCCCAGAGCCGAGCATCCGACGCCCGCCGTGCAGGCACCGGAAGACGCGGACGACGAGGCCACGCGCGCTGACGCCGAGCCGCAGGCCGACGCCGAGCCGCAGGCGGACCCCGCACGCAGGCGCCGGCGCAGACGCAGGCGCACCGGCCAAGCTGCCGCGGCGCCGGCCGATACATGAAGGTAGTGAAGCTGCCTCAGGCGGCCGACGCCAGCAAGATCGGGCTGAATCCAGCGCGCCTGGATACGCTGACCCAAGCGTTCGAACGCGAAATCGACAGCGGCCTGCTGCCCGGCATGGTGGCGCTGATCGCGCGCCACGGCAGATGCGGCTACTTCGAATCTCGCGGCAGGCTGAGCCCCGCGAGCCCGACGCCGATGGCGCGCGATTCGATTTTTCGAATCTATTCGATGACCAAGCCCATCGTCTCGGTCGCCGCACTGATGCTCGCCGAGCGTGGCCGGCTGCTGTTGCACGAACCGGTGTCGACCTGGTTGCCCGAGTTCGCGCAGATGCAGGTCGGCGTGGAGGTCGGAGGCCGGCTCGAATACGAACCGGCGCGCGCGCCAATCACGGTTCAGGACTTGCTGCGCCACACCGCGGGCCTGACCTACGGCTTCCTCGGCAGCAGCCCCGTTCAGCAGCTCTACACCGACGAGCGCATGGGCGCGCCCGACATCGCGAATGCCCGGTTCTGCGAACAGCTCGCGCGCCTGCCGCTGCTGGCCCAGCCAGGCACGGCATGGGCCTACAGCCACGCCACTGACGTGTTAGGGCGTGTCATCGAAGTGATCGCCGGCCAACCCTTGAGCCGGTTCCTGAACGAAAACATCTTCGCGCCGCTCGGCATGGCTGACACCGGATTTCATGTCCCGGCCGTCCAGCAGCACCGCATTGCCGAGCCGCATGCGCTGGACCCGCAGACGGGCATCAAAATCGATCTGCTCGACGTACGCCAGCAGCACGCCTTCGAGTCCGGCGGCGGCGGCTTGGTGTCCACGGCGAGCGACTACGCACGCTTTCTCTTTGCTCTGAGGGGAGAGAGCGGCGCGCGCCTGCTCGGCCGCCACACGCTCGCGTTGATGACGGCCGACCACTTGGGCGCGATGCCGGTGCTCGGCGACGTCTTGCCGCCCGGCCACGGCTTCGGCCTGGGATTCGCGGTGCGCCGCGAAGCCGGCCTCGCGCCGCTGCCGGGTTCGCCGGGTCTGTATTACTGGGGCGGCATCGCGGGAACGACGTTCTTCGTCGACCCGGCGCAAGAGCTGTTCGCGGTGCTGATGATCCAGGCCCCTGTGCAGCGGCATCGCTATCGCGCCTTGTTTCGGCATCTCGTCTATGCCGCGCTCGACGATTGAGAGGTTGAGAGTTTTCCGCTGCGACCACGTTTGCCCCCTCTCTCGCCTGCGGGAGAGGGTCTGGGTGAGGGTCGGTGAACTGGGCACTGGTGCCGGCTGCCAGCCCTCACCCCAGCCCTCTCCCAGAAGGAGAGGGAGCAAGACCGAAAAACTCTCCGGCTCTGAGGCAGCGCCGCCGCCGCGCAGCGAAAGGCCCGCCGAGACGGCCTACATCGGCCTGGGCGCCAACCTGGGCGAGCCCGTCCAGGCGATCCGCGCCGCGTTCGAAGCGATCGAGCGCCTGCCCTCGGTTCAAGCGCTGGCACGCTCGCCGCTTTACGGCAGCGCGCCGATCGATTCCAGCGGGCCGGACTACGTCAACGCGGTGATGATGGTCGCGACCCGATTGACGCCGCGAGAACTGCTGGCGCGGTTGCAGGCGATTGAGATCGAGCATGGGCGCGAGCGGCCGTACCGCAATGCACCGCGAAGCCTCGATCTCGATCTGCTGCTGTACGGCGAGCGCGTGGTCGACTCGCCCGACCTGACATTGCCGCACCCCCGCATGCACGAACGGGCGTTCGTGCTCAGGCCACTTGCCGACATCGCGCCCGATCTGGCGATTCCCGGCCACGGCTCCATCGCGCGACTGTTGCCTCGGGTCGCCGCACAGCGCGTGAACCGGCTGGATGAGGCATAGCGCGAAGGCGCTTCCGCGGCGCGTCACCCGTTGCGGCGCGCAGTCCTCTGCATCACAGTGAGGCCCCGGTCCGGTGCAATGCCAGCGATACACTGCGCCGGCTTGGGCAGCGCTCGACGAAGCCCCGATCAAAGAGAGCCGCTCGAGCGGCGCACCAGGAGACTCCCATGTTGTTCGGCAAACTGCTGCCGCGCGAAGGCAATTTCTTCGAGCTGTTCAATCAGCATGGCGCGTACATCGTAGAAGCCGCGCGCGCCTTCATCGCGCTGATCCACAACTACGCCGACCCGAATTTGCGCGAAAAATACGCCGACGAAGTGGTCAGCGCCGAGCGCGCCGCGGACCGCATCACCGCCGAAGTGCACCGCCTTCTGCACAAGACCTTCATCACGCCGATCGACCGCGAGCAGATCCACCGCCTGATCGATGCGATGGACGACATCGTCGACCTGCTCCAGGACACCACCGAAACGATGTCGCTGTACGACGTGCGCGCGATGACGGAAGACGTGTTGCGCCTGGGCGAGATCAGCGCCAAATGCTGCGAGCGGGTCCAGCACGCGGTGTCGCTGCTGCCCAAGATCAGCCGCGCCGAAGTGGCGGAGGCGGCGATCAAGACCTGCGAAGAGATCGACAAGCTGGAAAGCGACGCGGACCGCGTGATGCGCGCCGCGATGTCGAAACTGTTTCGCGAAGAGACCGACGTGCGCGAACTCATCAAGCTCAAGACGATTTACGAATTGCTCGAATCGATCTCGGACCGCTGCGAAGACGTGGCCAATTTGATCGAGGGCGTGGTCCTCGAGAACTCCTGACACCTCCCGGCCATGGCCACGGTGGAGATCGGCTTCTGGGTGGTCGCGATGCTCGTGCTGTTGGCGCTGGCGTTCGACTTCATGAACGGTTTTCACGACGCCGCGAATTCGATCGCCACCGTCGTCTCCACCGGCGTGCTCAAGCCGCAGCAGGCGATTCTGTTCGCGGCGTTCTTCAACGTCGTCGCGATCTTCGTCTTCGAGCTGAAAGTCGCCGCGACGATCGGCAAGGGCATCGTCGTGCCGGGTATCGTCGACCACCATGTCGTGTTCGGCGCGCTCATCGGCGCGCTGTTCTGGAACATCTTCACCTGGTGGCATGGCATTCCGTCGAGCTCGTCGCATGCCTTGATCGGCGGCATCGTCGGCGCGGTGATCGCCAAGGCCGGCGCCGGTGCGCTGATCGCCACGGGTGTGTGGAAAACCGTCGCGTTCATCCTGGTTTCGCCGCTGCTCGGTTTCGCGCTTGCGTCGCTGCTGATGGTGGCGGTGGCGCATCTGTTTCGGCGCACCTCGCCGCTCTATGTCGACAACTGGTTTCGGCGACTGCAGCTCGTGTCGGCCGGTTTGTACAGCCTGGGCCACGGCGGCAACGACGCACAAAAGACGATCGGCATCGTCTGGATGCTGTTGATCGCCTCAGGCCATGTGGCGGCGAGCGCGAAAGCGCCACCGAGCTGGGTCATCTGGGCGTGCTACATCGCGATCGGCTTGGGAACGATGTTCGGCGGCTGGCGCATCGTGAAGACGATGGGCCAAAGGATCACGAAGCTCAAGCCGGTGGGAGGTTTCTGCGCCGAAACGGGCGGTGCGATCACCCTGTTCTTGGCCACCGGCCTGGGGATTCCGGTCTCGACCACGCACACCATCACCGGTGCGATCGTCGGCGTCGGCGCGGTGCGGCGTGCCTCGGCGGTGCGCTGGGGTGTGGCCGGCAACATCGTCTGGGCCTGGATCTTCACGATTCCCGCGTCGGCGTTCGTTGCCGGGCTGTTCTATTGGCTGAGCCTGTCGCTGTTTGTTTGACGGCGTCGCGCGTCAACCCGGCGTTTCGCCGCGCTGTTCCGCTTGGTATTCAAAGAAGCGCTGCGCGCTGAACGCGAGGGTCGCCATCAGCACCGCGGCGCCGAACGAGAGCGCCAGAATCACACCGATCACGGTGAACCAGCCGCTCTTGTGCGCGCGCGCGCCGTCGTTGAAGCGCCGGTTCCACGCGGCGTCGGGCGTCAGCCCGATCACGATGGCGTGCAGCATCGTGCCGGCGAGCATCAGTCCGAGCAGCGGGATCAACAGGGCGCCGAGCGAGTCGTCCAAGCCGAAGGCGCGAACGCGCAGCACGCCGTAGATCCCCAACAGCGTCGGCCAAGGAAACAACCAAACCCAGAGATCGCGCAGACCGTGCAGATACCAGCGCTGCAGGCCGAAGCTGCCGCCGATGAGCGCGATCCAGGTCGCGAGCGTCTTGGACTTGTAGCGCGCGGGGGCGGCCGTCATGCTGGCGCCGTGTCGCCGGGGCGCGGCGTTGCTGGCGCGGTGGTCGAGCCCAGGCCGAGTGGTTTTTGCATCACCACCACGTCGAGCCAGCGCTCGAACTTCCAGCCCGCGGCGTGGATCGTGCCGGTGGGTTCGAACCCGAGCGCACGGTGCAGGGCGATCGACGCCGTATTGCCCGAGTCGCCGATCACTGCAAGCATCTGGCGCGCGCCGTCGGCTTCACAGCGCGCGAGTAACTCCGCGAGCAACACGCGGCCGAGGCCTTGGCCGGCGGCGTCGGGTGCGAGGTAGATCGAATCTTCCAGGCAGAAGCGGTACGCCGGGCGCGGCCGGAAATGGCTGGCGTAGGCGTAGCCCCGCACCACGCCCGCGGTCTCGGCCACCAGCCAGGGCAGGCCTTTGCCCGTCACGTCGGCGCGGCGCCGCGCCATTTCGGCTGCACTGGGGGCCTCGAGCTCGAAGGTGCCCGATCCGTTTCGCACATGAAACCCGTAGATTTCAACCAGCGCGGCGATGTCGGACTCCTGGCTCGGACGGATCAGCGTGCTGGAGGTCAAAGCGATGCAATCGGGGCGAGGCGGGCAGTGAGTTTACAATCCACGGCTTTTCGCAGGCGGGCCCATGGGCGCATCCGCCCTCGCGCGGCGGGACCGAATGGCAGTGCAGGCAGTGCAATGCCGCCAGGGCCGGCGCGCGGCGATCCACTCAGAGCTTAGGAACCCAAATGGTCGTGATCCGTCTTGCCCGTGGAGGCGCGAAGAAGCGCCCCTTTTTCAACATCGTCGTCGCCGACTCGCACATGCGGCGCGACGGCCGCTTCATCGAGCGCGTGGGTTTCTACAACCCGGTCGCCGCCGGCGGCGAGCAGCCGCTGCGCATCGCGTTTGACCGCGTCGCACACTGGACCGGCCACGGCGCCAAGGTGTCGCCGACCGTTGAGCGCTTGCTGAACCAGGCCAAGGCGAGCGCCTGATCCTGACAGGACAGCCAGCGACCACCGGCCGGTGGCCATGAACGCTGCCGCACCCGGCTCCTCGGACGAGCCGGGTTGGCCGCAGGATGCGATCGAGGTGGCTCGAATCGCCGGTTCGTGGGGCGTGAAGGGTTGGTTCAAGGTCGTGCCGTTCGCGTCCGACCCGCAGGCAATCTTTTCATCGCGGCGTTGGTTCATCCAGCCGCCGCTGGAAACCGGCGCGGCGCCGCGGACCGGCGCACGCCCGAGCTTTCCGCCGCTGTTGCGCATCACGGAAGCCAAGAACCATGGCGGGGGGGCCGTGGCACGCGCCCAAGGCATTGAGGACCGCGCTGCCGCCGAGGCCTTGCGCGGCGCGCGGGTCTTTGTCGGGCGCTCGAGCTTTCCCACCGAAAGCGCCGACGAGTTCTACTGGGTCGACCTGATCGGCTTGAACGTCGTGAACCGCAAGGGCGAAGCGCTCGGCAGCGTGCTCGGCTTGATCGAAACCGGCCCGCACAGCGTGCTGCGCATCGCGCTGCGCTCGGACGCGCCGGCCGCATCAACGGGCGCTGCCGCGGAGATCCTGATTCCCTTTGTCGCGGCGTATGTCGATGAGGTGAGCCTCGCCGAGCGCCGCATCCAGGTCGATTGGGAACTCGACTACTGACCCGCGAGACCCCTCGCCGCTACCGAGGCAAGAACTTGCGCTTTGACGTCATCACGCTGTTCCCGAGCCTGTTCGGTCCGCACCTTCAGGAGGGTGTGACGCGCCGCGCGTTTGCGTCGGGCCAGGTCGACGTGAAGCTCTGGCCGTTGCGTGACCACGCCGACGACCCGCATCGCCGCGTCGACGACCGGCCCTATGGCGGCGGGCCGGGCATGCTGCTGCTGGTCGAGCCGCTGGAGCGCGCGCTCGCCGCCGTGCGGGCCGCGCGTGGCGATGCCGCGCCGCTGGTGCATTTCACGCCCACCGGCCGGCGCATCGACCAGGCCCTGGTGCAGGAATTTGCCGCCGGCCCCGGCGCGGTGCTGCTGTGCGGGCGCTATGAAGGCATCGACCAGCGCTTCCTCGACCGGCACGTGAATGTGGAACTGAGCCTGGGCGATTTCGTGCTCTCGGGTGGCGAATTGCCCGCGCTGGCCCTGCTCGACGCGGTGGCGCGCCTGCAGGCGGGCGTGCTGGGCGACAGCCGCTCGCACGAGCAAGACAGTTTCTCGCAAGGCCTGCTCGATTGCCCACACTACAGCCGGCCGGAAGCCTTGTCGGCGCCGGCAGGGGACGTTCCCGCGGTGCTGTTGTCGGGCCACCATGGCGAGATCGAACGCTGGCGCCGCGAGCGCTCCCTGGAGCTGACGCAGCAGCGCCGCCCGGACCTGATCGCCGCCGCGCGCGCGGCAGGCCGTCTGAGCCCGGCCGATGAGGCCTTTCTCGCGACGATCGATCGAGCTTGAGGCGGGCCCAAGTCGGGCCCAAGTCAGGCACCCACGCGGGCCGAAACTGCCTGGCTATAATCCCGGGCCTTTCGATCCTCTGCCGGCACTACACGGCCATGCGGCCCCTTCGGGGCGCGCCATGCGCCACCGAACAACGCCAGTGCACGATCGCCCCGGAGACCCCATGGACCTGATCCAGACCCTCGAGCGCGAAGAAATCGTGCGCCTGGCCAAGACGATTCCCCCGTTCGCCCCCGGCGACACGGTGATTGTCAGCGTCAACGTCGTCGAAGGCACGCGCAAGCGCCTTCAGGCATTCGAAGGCGTGGTGATCGCCAAGCGCAACCGCAGCCTCAACTCCAGCTTCATCGTCCGCAAGGTTTCGAGCGGCGAAGGCGTGGAGCGCACGTTCCAGTTGTACAGCCCGTCGATCGCCTCGATCGAAGTGAAGCGCCGCGGCGACGTGCGCCGCGCCAAGCTGTACTACCTGCGTTCGCGCTCCGGCAAATCGGCGCGCATCAAGGAAAAGCTCGCCTGAACCGTTTCGACCCCGAAACGATCCCGATCGTCGGCGTCGATCGCCACCTGCCGGCGGTCGATACGGCGCATTTGTCGGCGCAGGCGGTGCGCCGGCGCTTCGCGGCCCCGCCCGATTGGCGGCCCGAGGTGCTGGTGGAAAAATCCTTCACCGGGCGCGGGCCGACCGCGGCGTCGGTGCTGGTGCCGCTGGTCTTGCGCGACACGCTGACGGTGTTGCTGACGCAGCGCACCGAACATTTGAGCGACCACCCGGGCCAGATCAGCTTTCCGGGCGGCCGCGTCGAGCCCAGCGACCGCGATGCCACGGCGACGGCGCTGCGCGAGGCGCATGAAGAGATCGGCCTGGCCGCCACACATGTCGACGTGCTCGGCGAATTGCCGATCTACACCACGGGCACGGGTTTCGTCGTGACCCCCGTCGTCGGCTTGGTGCAGCTGGGCTTTGCGCTGCAACCCGACCCGAACGAAGTGGCTGAGGTGTTTGAAGTGCCGCTGGCGTTTCTGATGGACCCGGGCAATCACCGGCGCCACCAGGTCGATTTCGCTGGAGCCAGGCGCGAGTTCTTTTCGATTCCCTGGGAAGGCCGCAGTGCAGACGGCCAGCCGCGGCGCTATTTCATCTGGGGCGCCACGGCGACGATGCTGCGCAACCTGTACCGTTTCTTTGCGGCTTGAATGCACGCAGCGGCGCGGCTGGCGTCGCGCGCGACTGCGTTGCATCGGCCGCCCTGAAATGCCTCGATATCATCGAGCGCCATGAGTTTTTTTGCCGTTGCCATCGCACTGCTGCTCGAACAGCTCAAGCCGCTTTCGCGCGACAACGTCGTGCACGCGGCGATGACGGCCTGGATGCGTTGGGCGGGCCACAATTTCAATGCCGGTCGCGACCACCATGCGGCGGTGGTCTGGGTCGTCACGGTGGCAGCGCCTGCGCTGCTGGCGTTCGCGATCCACGTCGCGCTCGGTCAACTCGGCGTGGCATTCGCGCTGGCGTGGGACGTGGCGATCCTCTACGTCACGCTCGGCTTTCGCCAGTTCAGCCACTTCTTCACCGACATCCAAGAGGCGCTGGAACGTGGCGACGAACTGCGCGCGCGCGGCCTGCTGCAAGAGTGGCGCGGCGTGGACGCGAGCGACCTGCCGCGCGACGAGCTGCTGCGCCACACGATCGAACACGCCTTGATCGCCGCGCACCGCCATGTGTTCGGCGTGTTCTTCTGGTTCGTGCTGCTGGCGGCGCTGGGCGCCGGGCCGGCCGGCGCGGTGCTGTACCGTTTGGCCGAGTTCGCGAGCCGGCATTGGGCCGCGCGCGCCAGGCGTGCGGGTTCGGCGCACGACGATCGGTTGATGCAACTCTCGGTACGCTGCTTCAGCCTCATCGACCATGTTCCGGCACGCCTGACCAGTGGCGGGTTCGCGGTGGTCGGCAATTTCGAAGAGGCGGTGAACGGCATGCGCGGCCACGCGGCGCTTTGGGGCAATACGAACGAGGGCGTGATCCTCGCGGCAGCGGCGGGCGCGGTGGGGGTGCGCCTGGGCGGCGCGGCGCAGCGCGCAAGCGATGTCGGCAGCGGCGGCTTGGGGCCAGCCGATGGCGACGCCGAACTCGAGGCGCATGCTTCGCACGGGTCCACAGCGGGCGCGCCGCCGCAGCTCGGCCACCTGCGCAGCCTGGTGGGCTTGGTCTGGCGCTCGGTGGTGCTGTGGATGCTGTTGCTGGCGCTGCTGTCGCTGGCCCGTCTGGTGGGTTGAGCGACTCGCCGATCTACTGAACGGGGCAGCGGGTAAGTCGGATCGGCCGATGCGTCGCAGTCAAACCGTCGCATCGATCGGACGCTTCAACGCCGCGACAACTCCCCGAGAATCTCGACATAGATGCGGTAGCGCGACTCGCCGAGTTCGCCGCGCTGCAAGGCGTCGCGCACGGCGCAGCCCGGCTCGTGCAGGTGGCTGCAGTTGTAGAACTTGCAGCCTTCGAGATGGGCGCGAAGGTCGGGCATCAAGGTGGCCAGGCGCTGCGCGTCGATTCTCTGCATGCCGAATTCCTGGAAGCCGGGCGAGTCGATCAAGGCGCTGCGGCGCTGCGGGTCGAGCCAATACCAATGCGTCGCCGTCGTCGTGTGGCGCCCGGAATTCAATGCGGTCGAGATTTCGCCGACCTGCGCTTTCGCCTCGGGCACGAAGCGGTTGATGAGCGTGCTCTTGCCCGCGCCGCTGGGGCCGATCGCGAGACTGGCCTTGCCCTCGAACAGTGCTTCGAGCACGCGCCGCGCCGCTTCAGGCTGGGCCTTCAACGCCACCTCGTGCACGGCGATGCCCATCGCCGCGTACGGCGCAAGCCGCGTGCGCGCCGCGACCACGCTGGCCAGGTCGGCCTTGTTGAGCAGGATGCGCGCCGGAATGCCGGCGTCCTCGGCGGCGATCAGCGCGCGCGCCAACTGCGATTCGCTGAACACCGGTTCACCGGCGACGAGCACCAGCAACTGATCGATGTTCGCGGCGAACGACTTGGTTTTCCACTCGTCCTGGCGGGTCAACACGTTGCGCCGGGGTTCGACGGTCTCGATCACACCGGTGTCGCCGCTGGCTTGCCAACGCACCCGGTCGCCGACGACGACATCGCTTTTCTTGCCGCGCATGTGGCAGATCAGGCGCTGCCCATCCGGGTCTTCGACCACGCAATGGCGCCCGTGAGCCGCCACGACGAGGCCGATGTCGAGTTCGGCCGCTTTGCTCAAGCGTTGGCCTCCAGTGCCCGCGGCACCGGCGCGTCACGAGTGTCCGGCACTGGCAGCGGGCACGGCAGCGGGAGTGGCGTTGGACAACGCGGCGATGCGCTGCGCCGCGGGCGGGTGCGAATAGAAAAAGCGCACGTACAGCGGGTCGGGTGTGAGCGTCGCGGCGTTGTCTTCGTGCAGCTTGAGCAGCGCTTGCGCCAGGTCCGCGCCACTGGCCTGGCGGCAGGCGTAGGCGTCGGCCTGGAACTCGTGGCGCCGCGACAGGCCGGCGAGCAGCGGCGACACGAAGAAAGTGAACACCGGCACGGCGAGCATGAACAAGAGCAGCGCGAGCGCGTCGTTGGCGGCAGTCAGCGATGGCTCAACGCCCAGCGCCGAGTAGAACCAGGCCTGGTTGGAAAGCATTCCGAGCAGCGCAAAGCCGATGCCGCTGAAGCCGAACAGCGCGAGCATGCGTTGAATCACGTGCCGGTGCTTGAAATGCCCCAGCTCGTGGGCCAGCACCGCTTCCACTTCGCCGGGGCTGAGCTTGCTGAGCAGCGTGTCGAAGAAGACGACGCGCTTGGCCGCGCCGAAGCCCGTGAAATAGGCGTTCGCGTGGGCCGAGCGCCGGCTGCCGTCCATCACGAACAGGCCCTTGGCCGCGAAGCCGCATTTCGCCATCAAGGCCTGCACGCGCGCCTTCAGGCTCTCGTCGGCCAGCGGCACGAACTTGTTGAACAGCGGCGCGATCACAGTGGGGTAGAGCACCAGGACAGCCAAGTTGAAGCCGACCCACACGCCCCACGCCCACAGCCACCACGCGCTGCCGGCGGCGCCCATCAGCCACAGAATCAGCGCTGCGATCGGCAACCCGATCGCCGCGGCGAGCATGCTGCCCTTGAGTGCGTCCAGCACATACAGCCGCCACGTCATGCGGTTGAAGCCGTAAGCCTGCTCGACGGAGAAGGTGCGGTACAGGTCGAGCGGCAATTCGATCGCGGCGCCGATGAGGGCGAAGGCGCTGAGCAAGGCGAGTTGGTAGGCCATGTCGCCCCAGCGCGCCTGCACGCTGCCGAGCAGCGCGCCGTTCAGCGCGTCCAGGCCGCCGAGCAGCGTCCAGCCGAGCAGTACGGCGCCCCCCAGCGCGATTTCGAGCAACGACAAACGGCCCTTCGCGAGCGTGTAGTCGGCCGCCTTCTGGTGCGCGTCGAGCGAAACCGAAGTGGCAAACGCCGCCGGCACGCTGCCCCGGTGCGCCGCCACATGTCGCATTTGCCGCGTCGCGAGGTAAAAGCGCACGAGCAGCGAGGCCACGAGCGCCGCAGCGAAAGCCACGGTCAGCGTGAGCGAGGAATCGAACATGGAAGCCTGCATGCGCGAAGTGTAGGTCTTGGCCGCAGGGCCTCGCACACCGGAGCTCGCACCCGCCTGCGAGAATCCGCGCCGGAGGAACCCGATGACCACGACCGCCTTGGCGCACAGCGACCAGAACCTGATCTGGATCGATTTGGAAATGACCGGTCTGCTGACCGACAGCGACCGCATCATCGAGGTCGCCGTCGTCGTCACCGATGCGCAGATCACGCAACGGATCGAAGGGCCGGTGTTCGCGATCTACCAAAGCGACGCCGTGCTTGACGCGATGGACGCGTGGAACAAGGGTACGCATGGCCGCAGCGGCTTGATCGATCGGGTCAAGGCGTCGAGCATCGACGAAGCGCAGGCGCAAAGCCAGGTGATCGAATTTCTGCGCCAGTACGTGCCGAAGAACGCCTCGCCGATGTGCGGCAACAGCATTTGCCAGGACCGGCGCTTTCTGGCACGCACGATGCCCGAGCTGGAAGCGTTTTTCCATTACCGCAACCTCGACGTCAGCACCTTGAAAGAACTGGTGCGCCGCTGGAAACCCGAGATCCTGACGGGCTTCAAGAAAGCGCAAGCGCACACCGCGCTGGCCGACATTCACGAGTCGATCGACGAGCTCGTCTACTACCGCGAGCACTTCCTCATCAAGTGAATCTGCGGGTCAACCCTCATAGGATCAGAGACCTGAGCTAGAATCGCGCCCAAGCCGCACGCCCGTGCGGCTTTTCGCTCATCGCACCGACCCTTGTCGAGTCTTCCCGCGGCACTGCCGCGCGGCCGTATCGATTCCCTCTCTGGACTGGTTGGCGCCGATGCCATCGCATCGACGGCGATTCCTTGCGCGGCCTTTGTGCCCCGCAGCGGACGTTAGTCGCTGGCGACCCACCAGTCACCCCACTGAACCGGGTTGGCGAACCTGTGCGATCGGCGATTTGCCGGTGCCGCGCAGGCGTTTCCTTTGGAAAATGAACATGAGTTTCGAACAAATGGGCCTGGAAGTCGCCCTCACGCAAGCTGTTGCCCACGCCGGTTACGCCACCGCCACCGATGTGCAGACGGCCGCGATTCCGCCTGCTTTGGCGGGTGCCGACATGATGGTGTCTTCCAACACCGGCAGCGGCAAGACGGCGTCGTTCATCCTGCCCGCCTTGCAGCGTGTGCTGATCGCGCGCGCGCAGTTCCATGCGCAGCGCGCCCCCGAGGGCAGCGCCGCCAGCGCAGCCGAAGGCGCCGCGAGAGTGCAAACCCCCGCGCCCGCGCGCCGCGAATCGGTGCGCCGTGCGGCTCGCATCCTGGTGCTGGTGCCGACGCGCGAACTGGCGATTCAGGTGGCCAAGGCGACCGACACCTACGGCCGCATGGTGAAGAACCTGCGTGTGGCCACCATCGTCGGCGGCGTGCCGTACCCGGCGCAGCTCGCCGCGCTGCGCGCCGGCCCCGACGTCATCATTGCCACGCCGGGACGCCTGCTCGACCACATGCAAAGCGGGCGCTGCGATCTGGACAGCATCGAGATGCTCGTGCTCGACGAAGCCGACCGCATGCTGGACCTGGGCTTCATCGACGACATCAACATCATCGCGGCGTCGGTCCCCGCGCAGCGCCAGACGCTGATGTACAGCGCCACCTTCGCCGGCAACGTGGGCAACCTCGCGCGCCACCTGCTGCGCGACCCGAAACGCATCGCGATCGCGTCGCACACCACGGCGCACGTGAACATCGAACAGCGCCTGCACTGGGCCGACAACCACAACCACAAGAACGCATTGCTCGATCACATCCTGACGCAGCGCGAAGTCGAACAGGCGCTCGTGTTCACGAGCACGCAGCGCGACGCCGATTGGCTCGCCGATCGCCTGGCCGACCTGGGCCACAAGGTCGCGTCGCTGCACGGCGGCATGCCGCAGGGGCGGCGCAATCGCGTGCTGCAGGGCCTGCGTTCCAAGCAGTTGCGCGTGTTGGTCGCCACCGATGTCGCGGCACGCGGCATCGATGTGCCGAGCATCTCGCATGTCATCAATTACGGCATGCCGATGAAGGCCGAGGACTATGTGCACCGCATCGGCCGCACCGGCCGCGCCGGGCGCAACGGCCTGGCGGTGACGCTGGCCGAGCGCAATGACACCGACATGGTGCGACGCATCCAGAGCTTCACAACGCAACCGATTCCGGTGGCCGCGATCGGAGGCCTGGAGCCGAAGAATCCGCAGCCGCTGATCAAGACTTTCCGCGCGGCGGGCCGGCCCGGCGAAGGCGCCCCACCGCGTGGCGCACGGCCTGTGCACCCGGCGCGTCAAGCCGCGCCGCGTGGCAATGCCTTTGCGCCGCGCAAGACGGAAATCTTCAAGCCGCGCGACTCAGTGCGCCCGGCTCGGCCGACGCCACGTGATGCGGCGGGAACGGGCCCCGGCGCGAAAGCTTTCAGAGGCCGCCAGTCCGACAGTCGTCGAGGCTGAAAACGCCGCCGTGAGAGGTGTGAAGATTTCGTCGCGAGCGGGTCGAGGTCAGGTCGAGCACCGCAGCCGTACTCGTGTACGGCGAGGAGCGCGGGCCTGAGATCGGCCCGCGCAGCAGAAAGATTCGCGCCTCTCAGCCGAGCAGCTCTACTTCGAACATCAGCGTCGCGTTCGGCGGAATCACGCCGCCGGCGCCACGTGCGCCGTAGCCCAGTTGCGGCGGGATCACGAGCACGCGCGTGCCGCCGACCTGCATGCCCTGCACGCCTTCGTCCCAGCCTTTGATGACCATGCCCGCGCCCAGGCCGAACTCGAACGGATCGCCACGGTCCTTGCTGCTGTCGAACTTCGCGCCTTTCACGCCGTCGTTGTAGAGCCAGCCGGTGTAGTGCACGCTGACTTGCTGGCCGGCTTGCGCGGCGGCACCGCTTCCCGTGACGGTGTCTTGGTATTGCAGGCCGGAGGCGGTGGTGATCATGGGCATTCCTTGATGTGCATGGTTGAAAGGATCGCGATCATGCCATCCTCATGAGCAAATGTGGCTTTGCCACTTTGCTCATCCCCCTCGGGGGGGCGGACGACGTATTTCGTCGGCCTTGGGGGCGCTCTCAGGGCGGCCGCTTCTCGTGCCACCTTGCGCACCACTTCGCGCGCCACATCGCGACGCCTTGCGCCAGCGTTTCGGCGAGCGGCGCGCGCTCAAACGTGAGGCCCAGGCAGGTGGCGGCGCTGCGCAGCGCGCGCGCGGGGTCCGACACATCGAGGGCACGCGCGCCATTGCGCTTGGAGAGCTTTTCTCCGTCCGCACCCAACAGCAGCGGCACGTGCAGATAGGCCGGTGTGGCCAGGCCCAGCACGCGTTGCAGGTGTATCTGGCGTGGCGTGTTGTCGGCCAGGTCTTCGCCGCGCACGACATGCGTGATGCCCTGCGCCGCGTCGTCGATGACCACGGCGAGCTGATACGCCCACAGCGCGTCGGCGCGGCGCAGCACGAAGTCGCCCACGTCATGCGTCACGTCCTGGTGCTGCATCCCCAGGCGCCGGTCCGACCACTCGATGTGCAGCGCTTGCCAAGGAGGCTGCGTCGATGCGGTGGCAAGCAGGCGGATCGCGGACCTCGGATCGTTGTGCCCCGCGTTGCGGCAGATTCCGGGGTAAACGCGCTCCGCATGCCGGGCGCGCGGCCCGGACAACGGGGCCGACGCCAGCTCGATCTGGCGCCGCGTGCAGGTGCAGCGATAGGCCCAGCCGCGTGCCCGCAATTCGTCAACCGCCACCTGATAGGCCGAGTCGCGCATCGATTGGTAGAACACCGGCGCGTCGGGCTGCAGGCCGCAGGCCGCAAGCTGCGCAAGCATCTGCTGCGCCGCGCCCGGCCGGCAGCGCGGCGTGTCCACGTCTTCGATGCGCACCAGCCATGTGCCACTGTGTGCGCGCGCGTCGAGCCAGGAAGCGAATGCGGCGACCAACGAGCCGGCGTGCAGCGGCCCGGTCGGCGATGGCGCGAATCGGCCAATGTAGCGGCCGCCATCCGGCGTCATGGCCGCGGCTGCGCGTGGCGCTCGAGCAGCGCCTTGCGCGTCGCAGTGCGCTGAAATTGCAGGTGCGGGTCGGTCATGCGGGGCTCGCCATCGGAGCGCGTCAAAAGCCTCAAGAGCGTGGGGGATCGGCCTTCATCTTATTTGAACGGCCGCGTCCAGCCGCATCGGTGCGCGTCGCGGTATTGCTCTACAGTGCCAGCGACGCACGATGCAAGGAGCACGGCATGATGGCACTGAGGAAATCGAACGAGCGCGGATACGCCGACCACGGCTGGTTGAAGAGCTATCACAGTTTTTCGTTCGCCGACTACCACGACCCGCGGCACATGGGTTTCTCGAACCTGCGCGTCATCAACGAAGACCGCATCGGGCCGGGCACGGGTTTCGGCACGCATGGCCACCGCGACATGGAAATCATCAGCTATGTGCTCAGCGGCGAGCTCGCGCACCGCGACAGCATGGGCAACGGCGAGAAGGGCGCGGCGCACAGCGGCGTCATCAAACCCGGCGACGTGCAGCGCATGAGCGCCGGGCGCGGCGTGACGCACAGCGAATTCAACAATGCACCGAAAGAGACGACCCACTTCCTGCAGATCTGGCTGCTGCCCCACAGCACGGGCATCGCGCCAGGCTACGAGCAGAAGCACTTCGACGCCGCGGCCAAGCGCGGGCGGCTCACGCTCGTGGCGAGCAGCGACGCGCGCGACGGCTCGGTGCGCATCCATGCCGATGCCGATGTTCATGCCGGCTTGTTCGATGGCGCCGAGGCCGCGAGTCACCGGCTCGCGCCCGGGCGCTGCGCCTACGTGCATGTGGCGCGCGGAGACGTGAGCGTGAACGGCCAGCGGCTGGCGGCGGGCGACGCGGCGATGCTGCGCGACGAACCCATGGTGCAACTGAGCCAAGGAGCCGGCGCCGAAGTGCTGCTGTTTGATCTGAAGGCATGAAGCGCAAACGGCATTCGAACGCCCTCTCGTGAAACTCCGATACGGGCGCGCTTGTTCAGTGTTGTCTTAAAGTCCGCCGCATGCAGGCTTTCTTCAAGGCAATCTCGCTGCTGCCCGGCTGGGACTGGGCAGCACTCGCGGTATTTTGCTGCGGTTGGGTCGGCTACGCCCGGTTCGCCAAGCACCGCGCGAACACCCAGCCCTCGGTGCTGGCGAGCACGAACCGGATTCGCCACCTCTGGATGCTGCAATCGACGCGGCGCGAGGTGCGCGTGCTCGACGCGATCGTGATGCAAAGCCTGGCCACCAGCCCGTCGTTCTTCGCGTCGACCACGATCCTCATCATCGGCGGCCTGCTCGCCGCGTTGAGCGCGACGGACAGGGCCAGCGAAATGGTGCGCGAAATCCCGTTCACCGCCCAGACCTCGCTGCTTGTGTTCGACCTCAAGCTGCTGCTGCTGCTCGCGATCTACGTCTACGGGTTTTTCCGATTCACTTGGTCGATGCGCCAGTACACGTTCGGCGCGATGCTGATCGCGACGGCACCCGAGATGGCCCAGTTCGACGTGCAAGGCGGCGCCGCCGAAATGCAACGCAACGCCTTTGCAGACCGCGCCGGGCGCGTGGTCTCGCTCGCGGCGGAAACCTTCAATGACGGGTTGCGCGGCTACTACTTCGCGTTTGCCGCGATCGGCTGGTTCTTCTCGCCCTTCGCGTTCGTGCTCGCCACCGCCGGAATCATCTTCATCCTGTACCGGCGCGAATTCAGATCCGAGGTGCTGGCGGTCCTGAACTCTTGAGAGCGCGCCGGCGTCACGCGTCGCGCGCCAGGCGCAGCCCGCTGAACTGCCACTGCGCGTCGGGCGGGAAGAAGTTGCGGTAACTCGCGCGCACATGACCGGCCGGCGTGGCACACGAGCCGCCGCGCAGCACGAACTGGTTGCACATGAACTTGCCGTTGTATTCGCCCACCGCTCCCGCGGCCGGGCGAAAACCCGGATAGGGTGAGTAATTCGACGCCGTCCACTCCCACACGTCGCCGAACATCTGCACCGGCTCGCCGCTCGGGTCTTCGGCCTGCGGCAACGGGTGGAACGCGCCGCGGTCGGCGAAGTTGCATCGTTGCGCGCCGCGGATGCGCCGCGCCGCATGCTCCCATTCCCCTTCCAGCGGCAGGCGAGCCCCGACCCATCGCGCATACGCATCGGCTTCGAAATAGTTGATGTGGCACACGGGCGTGTGCGGGTCGATCGCGACCACGCCTTGCAGCGTGTGATTGAACCATTCGCCGTTCACCTCGCGCCAATACAGCGGTGCCATCGGTAGCGACGCGGCCCCGCGCGCACACACCCAGTCCCAGCCCATCGACAGCCAGAGTTCGGGCCTGCGGTAGCCGCCGTCGTCGATGAACGCGAGGTATTCACCGTAGCTCACCGGGCGCGACGCCAACTCGAACGGCGCGAGCAGCGCGCGATGGCGCGGGCCTTCATTGTCGAAATGAAACGCGCCATCGAGCAGGGCAGCGTGGCCTTGCTCGACGATCCCGCCGGCGTAGCTCAGCCACTTCGCCGCTTCGGGCCGCACCGGCGCAATCGGCCAGCGCGGCGCATAAGGCGCGTGCGCGGGGTTCAACGACAGTGCGTGTTTGATGTCGGTCAGCATCAGTTCCTGGTGCTGCTGCTCGTGGTGCAGCCCCAGAGTTACGAGTTCGTGAAGTTCATCGGTGCGTGGTGCGGCGGCCAACACCGCCTGTATCCGCTCGTCCACCCGCGCCCGGTACTGCACCACGCGCTCCAGCGTCGGTGCCGTGATCAAGCCGCGCTGCGCGCGCGGATGCAGCGCGCCCACACCGTGGTAGTAGCTGTTGAACAGCGTGCGAAAGGCCGGGTCGAAGGCGCGAAAGCCGTTCTCGTAGCGTTCGAGCACGAAGGTCTCGAAAAACCAGGTCACGTGCGCGAGGTGCCACTTGATCGGGCTCGCGTCGGGCATCGATTGAACCTGGCAGTCTTCCGCCGTCAGCGGCGCCGCCAATGCGACAGACGCCGCGCGGATGCGCGCATATTCAGTGGCCAAGGCGTCCCGCGACAAGCCCCCGAGAGCCAAGGTCTCATCCGAACCTGGGGTGCCGATGGGGGACGATCGTTCGGCGCGCGCCGCCTTGCCAATTTCAGGTCGGGTCATGGTCTTGTCTCCGTACTTTTCCTGAAGCGATGTAGCCCATTCCGCATTGTGTGGCGCGCCACGCAAACCCTGTCAGGTGTGCGGCGATCGGCCGCCATGGTTTGTACAGCTTGTGGGCCAGTGCGTTGTAGGGCCGGTTCTTCAGCCACGCCAGCAGGTTCAGCGGCGCCAGCACCCAGGGAAAAAACTTCATACCGGCCATCGCCACACGCGTGCCGGGCGGGAACTGCGCGAACAGGTTCCGCACGGCGCTCGGCAGGCGTGAAATGTCGTGCACGTAGTGGAACAGCACGGCTGCGGGCGGCTGCGGCAATCGCACCTGCTCGGCGCTCACGCACTCGAGGTGGATGCGAAACCCTTGGGCACGCAGCGCTTCGGCACGCGCTTCGGCCTGCGCGTGCATCTCCGGGCTCTGCTCGAAGGCGAACAAGGCCCCTGTGCGGCCGACCTTGGCGAGCAGGGGTTCGAAACTCAAGCCAGTGCCGCAGCCGACATCGAGAACGGTCTCGCCTTCACGCAGCGCGAGCAGCTCGATGCAACGCAGGCGGATCGGCCACGTCGGCCCGGTGCTCGCGTCGTAGCGCGGCGCCGCGAGCCGGTACTTGGCGATCGAACGAAGGTTTTCCACGGACGGCGGCACAGGCGGATTCCCAGTGGGTGGTCGGGGTGCCGATCGTCGCCTTACATCGCCGAGTACATCGCCGAGGCGCTGACCAACGAATCGTCCAGGCAAATGCGTTCGTCGAACACGAAACACTGGCCCTCGAAATGAGCGCTGCCCTGCGCCTCGAAGTAGCGCAGGATGCCGCCGTCGAGCTGCATCACGTTCGCAATGCCCGCGTGCCGCATCCACAGCGCGGCCTTCTCGCAGCGAATGCCGCCGGTGCAGTAGCTGACCACGGTCTTGCCTTCGAGTTCGGCGCGACGCTCGTGAAAGGCTCGCGGAAAGTCGCTGAACGACCTCAGCCGCCAGTCGATCGCGCCTTTGAATCGGCCGTGGTCGACTTCGAAGCCGTTGCGGGTGTCGAGCAAAACCACTTCACGCCCCGCGTCGTCACGACCGGACTGCAACCAACGCGCGAGTGTGGGTGCGTCCACCGTGGCCGCGCGCCCGGCCTGCGGTGCGATCGACGGCTGGTTCATGCGGATGATCTCGCGCTTGACCTTCACGACGAGGCGCCGGAATGGCAGCGAGCCGGACTCGCTGAATTTGAGGTCGATTCCGGAGAAGCGTGCATCGCCGAGCAGCTTGCCAAGCCATTCGCGCAGGGGCAGCCCCGGCCCGGCAAGCGCCAGGTTGATGCCTTCGCTGGCCAGGATCACCGTGCCCTTGAGCCCGAGCGCCGCGGCCAACGAGTGCAAGCGCTCGCGCAGCGATGCAGCATCGCGCAGCGCGACAAAACGATAGCCGCTGACATTCAAGATCGACGCCATGCGAGGGATTCTAGAAGCCTGAACGGCACAAGACGGGGGCCGAGCCAACCCTAGAATGCGTCTCCAGGGCCTTCATCCACCTGCGCACGCACACCGAGTTTTCCGTCGTCGACGGCATCGCCCGCATCGACGATCTGGCGCAGGCCGCGGCGGCCGACGGCCAGGCGGCGCTCGCGATCACCGACTTGAGCAACCTGTACGGCGCGGTGAAGTTCTATCGCGCCACGCGCTCGGCGGGCGTGAAGCCGATCATCGGTGCCGACCTCTGGCTCGAGCCGCTGGGCAGCGAGCGCACACCGAGCCGGCTGCTGGTGCTGGTGCAGAACACTCGCGGCTACCTCAACCTGTGCGAGTTGATTTCACGCGCCTGGCTGGGCAATGCGCAACGTGCGCAGGCGTGGCTCAAGTGGGCCTGGCTCGAAGAGCTGGGCGAAGGGCTGATCGCCTTGTCGGGCGCCGAACAGGGTGCGCTCGGGGCGGCACTGCTGGCCGGCGACATGGGCCGCGCGACCCAGGCGGCGCAGCGCCTGTCAGCGATCTTCCCGCAGCGCTTTTACATCGAGCTGCAGCGCGCCTCGCTGCCCGGCAACGAGAACCATGTTCGCGCCGCGGCACAGCTCGCGGTGGCGCTGCGCTTGCCGGTGGTCGCGACGCACCCGGTGCAGTTCACGCAAGCCGAAGACTTTGAGGCGCATGAGGCGCGGGTCTGCGTCGCCGAGGGCGAAATGCTCGACAACCCGCGCCGGGTGAAGCGCTTCACGCGCGAGCAGTACTTCAAGACGCAGGCGCAGATGCAGGCACTGTTCGCCGACGTGCCGAGCGCGTTGAGCAACAGTGTCGAGATCGCGAAGCGCTGCAACCTGTCGCTGGTGCTGGGCAAGCCGCAGCTCCCCGACTTCGCCACGCCGCTCGTCGAGGGCAAACGCCTGCCGATGGCCGAGTACTTCAGCCACGCGTCGCACGCCGGCCTCGAGCAACGGCTGCAACAGCTCTACCCCGACCCGGCGCAGCGCGAACCGCAGCGCGCGCGTTATGTCGAGCGGCTCGATTTCGAGATCGCGACGATCCTGAAGATGGGCTTCCCGGGCTACTTCCTGATCGTTGCCGACTTCATCAACTGGGCCCAGACCCATGGCTGCCCGGTCGGCCCGGGGCGGGGCTCGGGCGCCGGTTCGCTGGTGGCGTATTCGCTGGGCATCACGGGGCTGGACCCGCTGCGCTACCACCTGCTGTTCGAGCGCTTCCTGAACCCCGAGCGCGTGTCGATGCCCGACTTCGACATTGATTTCTGCCAGGCCAATCGCGACCGTGTCATCGAGTACGTGAAGCAGAAGTACGGGCGCGACGCGGTGAGCCAGATCGCCACCTTCGGCACGATGGCGGCCAAAGCCGCGCTGCGCGACGTGGGTCGCGTGCTCGGCATGAGCTACGGCCATGTCGACAGCATCGCCAAGCTGGTTCCGGCACCGCCGGGGAAGGTGGTGACGCTGAAGCGCCCGCCCGACCCGCCCGATTCCGGCGTGATCTACGCGCGCGAAGAAGCGCCGGAGATCGAAGAGCGCGAGAAGGCGGAAGTCGAGGTCGCCGAATTGCTGGCGCTGGCCGAGCGCCTGGAGGGCGTGGTGCGCAATGTGGGCATGCATGCCGGCGGCGTGTTGATCGCGCCCGGGCGCATCACCGACTTCTGCCCGCTCTACATGCAGCCGGGCAGCGACAGCGCGGTGAGCCAGTACGACAAAGACGATGTCGAGGCGATCGGCCTGGTGAAGTTCGACTTTCTCGGCCTGGCGACACTCACGATCCTCGAGCTCGCCAAGGAGTTCATCCGCAAGCGCCACGCCGACCAGCGCGATTTCACGCTCGAGGCGCTGCCGCTGGACGATCGCGCCACGTATGAGCTGATGAGCGAAGGCAAGACCGTCGCCGTGTTCCAGCTGGAAAGCTCGGGCATGCAGCGCATGCTGCGTGATGCCAAGCCGAGCGTGTTCGAAGACGTGATCGCGCTCGTGGCGCTGTTCCGCCCTGGGCCGATGGACCTGATTCCGTCGTACTGCGCGCGCAAGCATGGCCGCGAAGCGGTGCAGTACCCGCACCCCTTGATGGCCGAAGTGCTGCAAGAAACCTACGGCATCATGGTCTACCAAGAGCAGGTGATGCAAGTGGCGCAGTTGCTGGGCGGCTATTCGCTCGGCGCGGCGGACCTGCTGCGCCGAGCGATGGGCAAGAAGAAGGCCGACGAGATGGCGCAGCAACGTGCGATCTTCGCGCAAGGCGCGGCGAAGAACGGCATCGGGCAGGCGCAGGCGAACGAAATCTTCGACCTGATGGAAAAGTTTGCCGGCTACGGCTTCAACAAGTCGCACGCCGCCGCTTACGCCCTGCTCGCCTACCAAACGGCGTGGCTCAAGGTGCACTACCCGGCCGAATTCGCCGCGGCCAACATGAGCGTGCTGCTGGACGACACCGACAAGCTCAAGATCTTCCACGACGACGCGCTCGCGATGGGGCTGACCTTCGAGCCGCCCAACGTCAACACCTGCACGCACCGCTTCGAGCCGGTGGGTGACCGTGCGGTGCGCTATGGCCTGGGCGCGATCAAGGGCACGGGGCAGAGCGCGGTCGAGGCGATCGTGCACGCGCGCGAAAGCGGCGGTGCGTTCAAGTCGCTGTTCGACTTCTGCACCCGCGTGGACCACACCCGCGTCAACAAGCGCAGCGTCGAGTCGCTGATCAAGGGTGGTGCTTTCGACAACGTCGCGAACGACCGCGCGTCGTTGCTCGCCAGCGTGGCCTTGGCGTTCGACTTCGCCGACACCCAGGCGGCGAACGCGAATCAGGGTGGACTGTTCGACTTCGACGAAGCGGCGCATGGCGCGAGCACGAACGAGCCGGACTTGGTCGCCGCTGCGCCTTGGTCGATCAAGGAGCAATTGATGCAGGAGAAGTCGGCGCTCGGCTTCTATCTCTCGGGCCACCTGTTCGACCAGAGCGCAGCCGAAGTGCGCGCCTTCGCGCGGCGCGCCATCGCCGACATGATCGACACGCGCGAGCCGCAAGTGCTGGCCGGCATCGTGACCGACCTGCGCATCGTCAACGGCCAGCGCGGGCGCGTCGCGATTTTCAAGCTCGACGACAAGAGCGAAGCGATCGAGGCGGTCGCCAACGAAGAGCTGCTCAACGCGCACAAGGACTGGCTGAAAGACGATGAGCTGATCATCGTGCTCGGCAAGGTGCAGCCCGATCGGTTTTCCGGCGGCATGCGCCTGAACGTGCAGCAGGTCTGGGACCTGGCGGCGGCGCGCTGCCGTTTCGGCAAGTACCTGCGCGTCGAAGTCAACGGCCATGTGCCGCCGGTGGCCGAAGTGCTGCGCGACTTTCCGGCGCGGCGCGTGGCCGGAGAGCACGGCGAGCTGACGCAGGGCATGCCGGTGCGGCTGCGGCTGGAACGCCAGCGTGTCAGCGCCGAAGTCGAACTCGGCGACGCGGCGCGGTTTTACCCGAGCGATGCGGCGTTGGAGCGGTGGCGCGCGGGGGCGAGTGGCGGGCGCGCGGTGGTGGTGTACGAGTGAGGGCCAGCGCGAGCCGGCCAATCAACCCCCGATCCGCGGTAACCCCCCAACTTGAAGGTTGATTTCAATTGCGTACAGCGCGCGGCTGACCAATAATTTGGGTGGCCGCGCCGGTTTGGCGCAAGGAGATGCCATGACGAAGCGAATTTGGCAGTTGATTTCGGCGGCGGTTGCATGGGCCGCATTTTTTCCGTTGCCCGCTGCTGCGGAAGTCCAAGGGGCTGCGAAATGTGCCAATGCGAGTTGGAGTGCGTTGGCGGCGGGGGAGTGTGGGATTGGTGACTTGCACGTCCTGCAGGGACCAGCCAATAGCAAGGAGGATGACCCCACAGCATTGATGGTCGTCGCCCCAGATGGCATTCCTGAACCCGAAACCTACGCTCTGATGCTGGTTGGCCTGGTCGCCGTCGCCGCAGCTGCGAGAAGGCGGCGCCACAGTTGAGTGGCCCCATCGCCAGCCAACTCCCCTGCGAGTTGGGCGGGCGTATCGCGAACCGGCGAACAACTCGTAA
>JANOLA010000649.1:0-13218 GCA_031419535.1 Burkholderiales bacterium
CGTCGGCGGTGCTGGCGACGACAACCAGCGCTACGAGCACATCAGCCGTGTGCTCGCGCGCTTTGACTACGCCCACCGCAAGAAGCGCGAGCGCGGCGTGGTGCTGGCCTACCTGCGCCACACCAGCGGCTACGGCCGGGCTCAGATGACCCGCCTGGTCGCGCGCTGGAGCGCCAACCGCGCGGCGCAGCGCCCGCTGGTCAAGCTCTACCGCCCCCCGGTGGCGCCGTTTGCGCGCAAGTACAGCGCACTCGATGTGGCGCTGCTGGTGGAGATGGACGGCGCCCACGAGGACGTCTGCGGTCCGGCCATCGCCCACCTGCTGCGCCGAGCCTATTGCGTGTACGGCGATAGCCGCTATGAACGCCTGGCTGGGCTGTCGGTGTCGCACCTGTACAACCTGCGCAACCGCACGGACTACCAAGCCCAGCGCGTGGAGTTTCACCTCCACCCGGGCAGTGTGCAATTCCATCGGCCAACGCAAGGCCCCCAGGCCGAACGGGCATGCCGGATTCGTGCGCATCGACACCGTCCACCAAGGCGACCTGGACGTGTGAAAGGGGTCTATCACATCACCTGCGTCGATGCGGTCTGCCAGTGGCAGGTGCAGGCCTGCGTGCAGGGCATCAGCGAGGCCTATCTGCTGGCCGAGCTGGCCTTGGTGATGGAGCAGTTTCCGTTCGAGATCAATGGGTTTCACTCCGACAACGGCTCGGACGACAACGCCTTAGCGGAGAGCAAAAACGCCAGTGTCGTGCGCAAGCACATGGGCTACAGCCACATCCCGCAAAAGTACGCCAAGCCGATCAACACGTTCTACCTGGAGATGTTCAACCCGTGGCTGAATTTGCGCCGGCCGTGCATGTTTGCCAGCGAGACGGTTACCGCCAAAGGCAAGGTCGTCAAGCACTACCGCCACGACGACGTGAAGACGCCTTTGGAGCGCCTGAGCGAACTGTGCGCCAAGGCGCTGGCGTGCCTCAAGCAGGGCGTGACGCTGGAGGACTTGCACACTCGCGCCACGGCGCACACGGATCTGGTCGCCGCGCAGGCGATGCAGCGCGCCAAGGCGGCGTTGTTCGAGCGCTTCAACGCATCGGGGACTCGAACGGCACGCGCCGCTTGAGTCGGGCAAACATGTCCACCCATTAAACGGGTTATGCGCGACCGTTCGACGGACACAAGCAGTGCAGCCGATCGGGATCAAGCATGAGGACATGCGTGATCGGGGGCCTCCGGCCGGGCCTGGCAAGGGCCTCGTTCTTGAAGAAACTCGACAAGCCCGCCAGATCGATAGGCTGGTGCCCTTCAACCAGATCAGCCCCACCGTCCATCACGCTCGCTTCAGGCTCATACCTGGATTGGAAGATACTGGCCATCCTAAGCGCTAGGTGCAGCCGCGGCGCCCGCATGCGCGCCAGCGGTGCGCTCGTGCCCGGTCGGGGCAGCGCTCATTGCACGCAGTTCGGCGAGATAGCGGGCCTCCGGGTTCTCGGACTCCAGGATCTCGGGCAGCGGCGCCAGCCAGCGTCGCGTATCGGTGCGCAAGATTCGCTGTTTCACGGAAGCAAGTTGCGTTGGGTGCATCGAAAAGCTGCGCAGGCCCATCGCAAGCAACAGTTCGGTGAAAGCTGGATCGCCGGCCATTTCTCCGCAGACATCGACGCCGCGACCGGCCGCGCGCGCTTGGCTGATGGTGGTGGAGATCAGGTGCAGCACCGCCGGATGCCAGGGGTCGTACAGGTGTGCCACGGCCTCGTCGGCACGGTCGATCGCCAGCGTGTACTGGATCAAGTCGTTGGTACCGATCGACACGAAGTCAAAGTACTTCAGGAAGACCGGCAACACCAACGCAGCCGCGGGAACTTCGATCATGGCGCCGACTTCAACGTCGGTATACGCCCTGCCCGCTTCATCTAGCTGCTGCTTGGCGCGTGCCAGCGCCTCCAGCGTATGGCGAACTTCACTGACATGGGCCACCATGGGAATGAGCAGGCGCACCTTGCCGAACGCGCTGGCACGCAGAATCGCCCGCAGCTGCTGGCGAAACATTCCCGGCTCCGACAAGCTCCAACGGATCGCGCGCAAACCCAGGGCCGGGTTGAGCGCATGCTCATGGCGCAACTCGTTCACCGACATCCGGTCCATCGGCTTGTCGGCGCCGATATCGACGGTGCGAATCGTCACCGGCAAGCCGTTCATCGCCCGCACGGCCGACCGATAAGCTTCGAATTGTTCGTCCTCGCCCGGCAGTTCACCGGCGCGATTCATGAACAGGAATTCGCTGCGAAACAAGCCCACCCCGACGGCCCCGGCCGCCAGCGCCGCGCCCGCATCGCCAGGCAGCTCGATGTTCGCCAGGAGTTCTACGCGCTCTCCGTCGAGCGTGACCGCCGGCGTATGCCGAAGGCGTGACAAGCGCTCGCGCTCCACCCCGCTTTGCCGCTGTCGATAGCGATATTCCTCGAGAAGCATCGGCGAAGGATTGACGATGACGACGCCAGAGTCGCCATCGATGACCACCCAGTCGTCTTGCCAGATGATGCGGCTCGCCTCTCTCGCCCCGACCACCGCCGGAATGTCCATGCTTCGTGCCACGATCGCGGTGTGCGAGGTCCTGCCGCCCACGTCGGTGACAAAGCCGATGAAGACGCTGCCCTTGAACTGCAGCATGTCGGCCGGCGCAACATCGTTGGCCACCAGGACCAGCGGGTCTTCGCCGGAAAGCACTCCGGCGGCGGCAGGGTCCTTGCGGCCGGCGTCGGGGTCGGCGCTTCGCACCATCGCCCGCAGCATGCGCTCGACGACCTGCTCGAGGTCCGCCTTGCGTTCGCGCAAGTAGTCGTCTTCCATCTCGTCGAACTGCCGCGCCAGGACTTCCAGCTGCGCGGACAGCGCCCACTCGGCGTTGTAGTGGCGCTCCTCGATCCAATGCTTCGTGGCGCTGGTCAGAGCGTCATCGTGCAGGAGCATCAGGTGCACGTCGAGCAACGCGGAAAGCTCGCCCGGCGCGTCCGCCGGCAGCTCTCGTTGCAGCAACAGCAATTCATCCGACACCACATCTCGTGCCTGGCGCAGCCTGGCCACTTCGGATTCAACTTGCCGCGCCTCGATGTAGTAGTGCGCGACATCGACCCGGCTCGACGCCACCAGGACCGCCCGGCCGATTGCCACCCCGCGCGAAACCGGCAGGCCGAAGAGTTGGATGCTCATGCGTCGATGCTAGCAGCCGGCAGTGCCGAATTCATGTCTCGAGCTATCGCCGTGGAACCGCTTTCCCGGCCGCGGCGTGCGGCGCGAAGCGACGCACCTACTCGCTCTCGCCGAACTTGTCTTCGATCAAGGCCACGAGCCCGTCCATCGCCGCCCGCTCGTCCGCTCCGTCGGCCTCGATTTCAATTTCGCTTCCGAGTCCGGCCGCGAGCATCATGACGCCCATGATGCTCTTGGCGTTCACGCGGCGCTCCTTGCGCGTCAGGTGAACGTCGCAATGGAAGCGCCCGGCCAGCTTCGTCAGCTTCGCCGAGGCGCGCGCGTGCAGCCCCAGTTTGTTGCGGATCGTGATCTGCGTCTTGATCATGGCGCGTCACCGGGCCGCGGCGCCCGGCTGCGGCACGCCTTCAACCAGCAAGACGCCTTGGGTCGCACCCGCCATCGCCCTGCCCACCACGGCATCCAACGGTTCATGCGCATAACAGAGCGTGCGCCAGAGCATCGGCACGTTCACGCCCGCGATCACTTTGACGCACTCGCTGTCCGCCAGGCCGCTGGCCACGTTGCACGGGGTGGCGCCGAACACGTCGGTGAAGATGATCGCGTCCGGGTCGCGTACTCGCTGCAGCATCGCGCGCGCCGCCGCCTCCACCTGATCGATGCTCGCGTCGGCGGCGACATCGAGCGCCTGGATGGACCCCTTGCACTCGGGGTAGGCATGCTCCGCCACGGCCTTCAGCGACGAGGCCAGAGGTGCATGGGCAATGATCATCAGTCCTGCCATCGCCGGATTATCGGTACTTCACGCCCCGTGCCGCTGCCCCACCAAGGGCACACCATCGTCGAACACCAAGAACCAGACATAGGCGCCTGCGCAACAGGCGGCAAACAGCGCGAACGCGCCTTGGAAGGCGGCCACCATTGTCCAGCCCCAGGCGCGCAACATGTCGATGCCGAGTCCGATGACCCACTGCACCGCGAACACGCCGGAAAAAACGACCAGGTTGTACGCCGACAGCGCGCGTCCCGCGAGGCTGGCCGGGAACGCAAGACCCACCGCCGGTTGCGACAACGATGCGAATGTGCTGCAGGTGCAAAAGGCAACCCAGACCCAAGCCGTCGCGCCCTGAGCGAGCCCGATGGCGAGCAACAAGACGCCCAGGCTCGCCGGCATGCCCAGCGCAATCAGGCGATGCGCCGTCCAGCCCTGCCGATACAGACGCGGCACCAGCGCGCCCCAGGCCATGAAGCAGAGCAGCATGCTCGCGTTGATCGCGAACAGGCCCCGCGCGGACTGCTCGGGCGTCCAAGCGCAGACCTCGACGAGCCAGGGTCCTGCCCACAGCGATTGGATCGCGATCAAACCGCCGTATTGGAAGAAACCGATCGGCGCGAAGCGCAGAAAAGTTCGGTGCCGAAACACTGCGCGGTAGCCTGCCGGCGCGGCCTCGGGCACCTGCGCCACGGGTCCATCTGCCGGCACCACTTTGCAGATCACGACGATCGCCAGCGCGATCGCCGCAGCAACGCACCAGAACAAGCCGCGCCAACCCAGGTGCGGCAACAGCCACTGAACCGGCAAGGTCGACGCCACCATGCCGAAGCTCCCGGTCATCAGCATCCAGGACGTCGCCCGAATCTGCGCCTCCGGCTTGAAGCCGTTTCGAAAGCTGGTCATCGGCGCCATCAGGCACGCCGACACGCCCACGCCGATCAAGCCGCGCGCCAGGGTCAGCTCGAGGAAGTTGCGCGCGACCGCGAAGGCAGCACACCCCACCACGGCCAGCGTCAGGCACCCGAGCAAGACGCGGCGCGGCCCGTAGCGGTCGAGCGCGCTGCCCATCGGAAGTTGGGAGGCGGCGAAGCCGAGGAAATAGGCGCCCGCCAGCAAGCCCAGGTCGCCCGAACTCAACCCCAGTTCGGCGCTGAAGCGCGGCGCCAGCGTCGCGGTGACGCCGCGCACCAGCGCCGAAAAGAAATAGGCGAAGGCAAAGCTCAGGAACACGGCGACCGCAATCCGCCGCGTCAGCAGCGTCGTGGTCATTGCAGTTTCAGGCCGGCGAAAAACATCTCGGACGCGTCAAGGTCGACTCGCTCGCCGAACACTGTTGCCTGATAGACGCGCAGCCCTTTCGCGAAAAATGCGGCACTCGCCTGGATCGCCGACCCTTGCGCCGACACACCGCTCATCGTCTGCATTGCCGCATTCGGATTCGGCGTCATGCCCGGCACCTTCAGGGGCAAGGATCGCACACTCGACGCGGCAATGTTCTCGGCGGCGGCCTTTTGCAGGGCCAGCAGGGCGGTGCCCACATCCGCCGGTTGCGCAACGTCAAGCACCGCGACGGCCCAGGTCTTCTTGCCGCTGCCGCACGCATGCAGCCGCATCGGCAGCGATCTGCCGGCCAGCTCGATCGTGCGGGCGTCGCGCTGCGGGCGGCACGGAAACAGCGCCACGAGCGTTGTGCCTTCCACGCGCACCTCGCGCCAGTCGTGGGTCGGCGCGCACCCCTGGGCGCCGACCCACGCGGCAAACGCCAGGGCCCTGGCCGCGCAAATCCCGCGGCGCGGCCTGCGCGCGTGTCGCGACGCACTCGGCTGCGCCACAGCTACTTCTTGCCCGCCCTCGACGCTGATTTCTTCGCGGCCGCCTTCGCTCCAGCGCCCGCGCTCTTGGCCAACAGCGCGTCGAGGTTGGTTTCGATTTCAGCCTGAATCGTCTTGCTGAACGCGCCGACCAGGAAGCCGAGTTTGGCCTGCAAATCGAAGTGGTCGGCCGTGACGATCAAACTCCCGTTCACTCCGGCGCGGGTGAACTCCACGGTGTCGCTGGTCTCGCCTTCGAGCACCGTGCACTCCATTTCGAAACGCTTTTCAACGTCTTCGGCCCAGGCCCAGGCGATTTCACGCGCCTTGGTGAGGCCCAACTTGTGCTTGCGGTGAATTCGAATGTCGGCCATGGTTCAGTCTCCGGAAATCGCGGTCAGCGCGGACCTGCGTTCGCTGCGGGGCAGCGCTGCCAAGCGCCGCACCTCGCCATAAAACCGCTGGAAGTCCCGGCCCTGCAGCTCGAACATTCGCTCGAACGCAGGAACCAGTTCGTTGTACGCCGAGAGCACGCCGAGCGATGCGTTGTTGGCGCGGGCGAACCATGCGTCGTACCCTGAGTATCCGCCCCACTGCCGCGCCTTGAGCATCTCGTAGTCGCTGCGCAACTGGGCCATCACCGCGAGCTTCGCGCTTCGCTTTTCGGCCTCCGGCGATGAAGATGCATAGACCGCCAGCAAACGCTCGCGGCAAGCTTGGGTCAGCTCCTTGAACTGGCGGCGCCGCTGATCCAGCGCCAGATACTCGTCACGTGCCGCGCCGCGTGGACTCTGGCTCAGCCAACGCGCGCCGCCGATGCGCTCCACCGCGCCTGCGAACGACTCGTTGAACACCGTGTCGTCCGCCGCGTAGGCCACCTGGTGCGCCAATTCGTGGAAGATCAGCCGCGCCAACTCGCCTTCCGGGTAGCCGATGAAGGTGTTCAGCAGCGGGTCGGCCAACGCATCGAACGGCAACTTGCCGAGGGTCGAGTACGCCGGAACGCCGTACACATCCACTTCGAGCCCGCGCGCCTTCAACTCGGCCGCGTAGGCGTCGGCGGCGGCTCGATCGAAGTAGCCGCGGTAGCTCACGCAGCCCACCACCGGGAAGCACCAGGTCTCGAGCGTCAGGCTCAGTTCCGGCGCGGCCACGACGTTCCACACCGCGGCAGGGCGCTGCAGATCGGCATAGCGGCGATAGCTCGGGTTGTCGGGAAGACCGAGTTCGGCAACTCCGAAGTCGCGAATCTGCTGGCTCAGCACCAGGCGCTGCTTGAGCTCATGGCTGGTGCTCGGCTCGGCCAGCCAATCCGAGACCGGACGCGCGCGCTGCACCAGATCGAGGTGCCCATTCACCGACTGCGCGTAGTAGGCCAGCGTGTTGCAGCCCGAGGTGAGGCACACCGCCGCGGCCAACAGCAGCGCACCGCCCACGCCCAACCCGGTCAACCCCATCGCGGCACCCGCCACCCAACCCGCACGCGCCCAGCGCCTCACAGTGCCGCGGTGTGTGGCCGCGCGTCTGGCAACGGCGCCACTTCGACCAGGCAATCGTAAAAACTCGGCGCGCGGCCGATGTCGGTGAGGCGCTGGTGCGTCACCTCGTTGACGTTCGTGCCGTCCACACCAAGCTTGCGCCACCAGATGCCCAAGCCGTTGACGACGCCGGGCCTGGCGCGCGCACTCAGCACCGCCGTGCACTGCGTGCTGCCGCGCTGATTGAAGATGCGAACCTGCTGGCCCGAGACGATGCCTCGCGCCATGGCGTCAGTCGCGTGGATTTCGAGCAGCGGCTGCGCCTCGATGTCACGCAGGCTCTTCACATTCACGAATGACGAGTTGAGAAAGTTGCGTGCCGGCGGCGAAATCATCGCCAGCGGATAGTCGCGCGCAAGTTCCGGCGCACTCGCCGCCGACTCATAGTTCGGCACGAAGTCCGGCACGCCGAATTGCGGCGAATCGATGATGCACTTGCCGCTGGGCGTGGCGAAACCACCCTCAGCAAAAGGCGCATCGGGCAGCCGCAGCTTGACCCAACCGTGCTCGCGCAGTTCGGCAAAGTCCACCTGCGATTTCAAGGCGCAGCGCGCCAGGGTCTCGTCGCTGTCACCGAAGCAGGGTTCGTCGAAACCCATCTGCCGCGCCAGATCGCGAAAGATCTGCGCGTTGCTGCGCGCCTGACCGAGCGGCGCCACCGCCGCTTCGTTGATCATCGCGTAAGTGTGGCCGTACGAGGTATGAACGTCGATGTGTTCGAGCTGCGTCGTCGCCGGCAGCACATAGTCGGCGTGGTCGGCCGTGTCGGTCAAAAAGTGTTCGAGCACCACCGTGAACAGGTCTTCGCGCTTGAAGCCCCGCACCACCTTGGGCGACTCAGGCGCCACCGCGACCGGGTTGCTGTTGTAGACGATCAGCGCTTCAATCTTCGGCCCGAAGTTCGCGCCACTGGGAAGCTGCTCGCCGCTCTCGCGCAGCAAGTCGTCGCCGATCGTGCTCATGTTGATGGTTCGCGGCAGGCGTGCGCCGAGCAAATCGGGGCGTTGCAGCACCGCGTCGTTGCGCACCCCGTTGAACCAACCCGAGGCCGACAACAACATGCCGCCCGCGGGGTCGCGCCATGCACCCACCAGGCACGGCAGAACCGCCACCAGCCGCACCGCGTTGCCGCCGCCACGCGCGCGCTGCATGCCGTAGTTCAGGCGGATCGCCGCGGGCTTCGTGGTGCCGTAGTCGCGCGCCAGCGAACGCAGCACGTCGGCGCCGATGCCGCAGACGGCCGCGGCGCGTTCCGGCGCCCACTGCAACGCGCGCTCGCGAAGCTTCGGCCAGCCTTCGGTGTGGCGCTCGATGTAGTCGTGGTCCAGCCAATCGTTGACGATCAGCTCGTGCATCAGCCCCAGCGCCAACGCGCCATCGGTGCCTGGCAGCAGCGCGATGTGCTCATGGCACTTGTCAGCGGTTTCCGTCTTGCGCGGGTTGATGCAGATCAGCTTCGCGCCGTGGCGCTTCGCCTGTTGCGCATAGGTCCAGAAGTGCAGGTTCGACGCGATCGAGTTGCTGCCCCAGATCAGGATCAGCTTGCTCTGCGCGTAGTTCTCGGTGTGCATGCCGATCTTGCCGCCGTAGGTGGCGGCGAGCGCTTCGCCGCCCGCCGACGAGCAAATCGTCCGGTCAAGGCGCGATGCGCCGAGGCGGTTGAAGAACCGTGCGGCCATGCTTTCACCCTGTACCAGGCCCATCGTTCCGGCATAGCTGTAGGGAACGATGGCTTGAGGGTCGCGTGCCGCGATCCCCGTCAGGCGCGACGCGATGTCGCGCAGTGCTTCGTCCCAACTCACCACCACGAACTCGCCGCTGCCCTTGGGTCCGACACGCCGCAGCGGCGTCAGCACCCGCTCAGCGTGGTAGGTGCGCTCGGCGTAGCGCGAGACCTTGGTGCACAGCGCGCCGTGCGTCGGCGGATGGTCCGGGTCACCCTGCACCTTGGTGACCCGGCCGTCCTGCACCGTGATCCGCAACGCGCAGGTATCCGGGCAGTCGTGAGGGCAGGCGCCGCGGACGGTGGTGGAGCTCATGCGCGAATGATTACACAGCACCGGGGGCGACGGCAGGTCCGATCTGTCGCGCGAGTAAACTGGCGCGCACCATCTCACTATCGCGCCCGATCACGTGGCCGCACCGCGGCACACCGGGGCACCTGGAGCTCCGCATGCATCTCATTGAATCGATCCTCGCCGACGCCGCCTCGATCACCAAAGTACGGCGCGACATCCACGCCCACCCCGAGCTGTGCTTCCAGGAAAAGCGCACCTCCGACGTGATCGCCAAACAGCTCACCGACTGGGGCATCCCGATTCACCGCGGCCTGGGCGGCACTGGCGTCGTGGCCATCCTGAAAAATGGCACGAGCCCGCGCGCCGTGGGCCTGCGCGCCGACATCGACGCGCTGCCGATGACCGAACACAACAAGTTCGCGCACGCCAGCCAGCACCCCGGCAAGATGCACGCCTGCGGCCACGACGGCCACACCGCGATGCTGCTCGCCGCGGCCAAGCACTTGTCGAAACATCGCAACTACGACGGCACGGTGTACCTGATCTTCCAGCCCGCCGAAGAAGGTGGCGGCGGCGCGCGCGAGATGATCAAGGACGGCATCTTCACCAAGTTCCCGATGGACGCGGTGTTCGGCGCGCACAACTGGCCGGGCATGGCGGCGGGCCAGTTCGCGCTGAAGAGCGGCCCCGCTTTCGCCAGCAGCAATGAATTCAAGGTGGTGATTCGCGCCAAGGGCTCGCACGCCGCGCTGCCGCACAACGGCATCGACCCGGTGCCGGTGGCGTGCCAGATGGTGCAGGCGTTCCAGACCATCATCACGCGCAACAAACGGCCCATCGACGCGGGCGTGATTTCAGTGACGATGATCCACGCCGGCGAGGCGACCAACGTGATCCCCGACAGTTGCGAGATCCAAGGCACGGTGCGCACCTTCACGCTCGAGGTGCTGGACCTGATTGAAAAGCGCATGCAGGAAATTGCCGAACACACCTGCGCCGCGTTCGGCGCGA
Organism: Burkholderiales bacterium; assembly: GCA_031419535.1. Classification (GTDB taxonomy): domain Bacteria; phylum Pseudomonadota; class Gammaproteobacteria; order Burkholderiales; family Burkholderiaceae_C; genus JAEMQF01. Next base: position 10,367 of record JANOLA010000649.1, read on the forward strand.
CATGCGAGTTTCAGTTCCAGCGCAACTACCCGCCGACGATCAACCACGCGTCGGAGACCGAGTTCATGCGCAAGGTGATGCAAGACATGGTGGGCGCCCCCAACGTGCACGAATTCGAGCCGACGATGGGCGCGGAAGACTTCAGCTACTTCCTGCTCGAAAAGCCCGGCTGTTATTTCCTCATCGGCAACGGCGACGGCAGCCACCGCGACGGCGGCCACGGCATGGGCCCCTGCATGCTGCACAACCCGAGCTACGACTTCAACGACGACCTGATTCCGCTCGGCGGCACGCTCTGGGTGCGCCTGGCCGAAGCCTGGCTGGCCCAGGCGCGCTGAGAGGTCGGGAGTCTGGCGATGGCAGCCGCCGCGCACTTTGCGCAAAGCTACGCGCAAGCGCGCGCCAAGTTCCTGCAGGCCGTGGAGGCGGCGGGTCTGGACGTCGAATCGCACGCGCACCCGATGCGCGGCCGCGACGGCGAGTTGCTCGCGATGGATGTCGTGCTCGAAGGTGCGAAATCCGCGCAGTCGCTGCTTATTTTGAGCAGCGCGTGTCACGGCGTCGAAGGCTATTGCGGCTCGGGCATCCAGGTCAGCCTGCTGCACGATGCCGCATGGCATGAGACGCTGCGCACCAGCGGCGTCGCGGTGCTCTACGTCCACGCGCTCAACCCTTACGGTTTTTCCTGGTGGCGGCGCGCGACGCAGGAAAACGTCGACCTGAACCGCAACTTTCACGACTTCTCCAAGCCGCTGCCGAAAAACCCGCGCTACGACGAACTCGCACACCTGCTCGTGCCCGCCGCGTGGCCGCCGAGCGCCGAGGTCAACGCGGGCGTGGCGCGCTTCATGGCCACCCATGGCGAGCGCGGCTTTCAAGAAGCGGTCTCGGGCGGGCAGTACGACCATCCCGAAGGTCTGTTCTTCGGCGGCCACAACCCGACCTGGAGCCAGGTCACGCTGCGCCACGTGCTGCAAGAGCATGGCAGGCGCTGCGCGCGGCTGGCGTGGGTCGACCTGCACACGGGCCTCGGGCCGAATGGCGTGGCCGAATTGATTTCGGCATGCCCCGACGCCGACACGGCCGCCTTGCAGCGCGCCCGCCAGTGGTGGGGCAAGAGCGTCACGTCGCTCGCCGACGGCAGCTCGGTGTCCGCGCCGCTCGAAGGCCTGATGTGGCAAGCCGCGCTCCAGGAATGCCCGCAGGCGCAGTACACCGGCATGGCGATGGAATACGGCACGGTTCCGATGCTCGACGTGATGCAGGCGCTGCGCGCCGACCAGTGGCTCGAGAACCACCCCGAGACGGATGAAGCGAGCGCACGCGCGATCAAGCAGCAGTTGCGCCATACGTTCTACACCGACACCGACCCCTGGAAAGAGCAGGTGCTGCTGCAGGCCCACGATGCGCTGCGCAATGCCGTCGCCGGGCTGGCCGGCTGAGAGCGCCCCCAAGCGGACGACAAACGTCGTCCGCCCCAAGGGCCACGATGGGGCCCCTTCGTGGCCTTGGGGATGAGGAAACTTCGGGCGGCCGTGCGTTTCCTCATGAGCCCGGCGCTGAGAACTGCCCGCAGACCGGCAAACCTACATCGCGCCCATCTCGGCGAGTTCAGACTCGCACTGCCGTGCGTCCCGGAAGTGAATCGCCCGCCAGCCCGCTGCTTGCGCGGCATGCACGTTCTTCAGCACGTCGTCGATGAATACAGCCGACGCCTCACCGACACCGAACTCGGCGTGCGCGTGGGCAAAGATCTGCGGCTGCGGCTTGATCAACCGCACCCGAGCCGAGTAGATCCCGCGTTTGAAGAGACCGAGAAAGTCGTGCGACGCCTCGATGTGGCGCGCATACGGCTCCGGCATGTTGGACAGGAAGTACAGCTCGCGCCCGGCCGCATGCAAGCGGCTAAGCAGCGCCACGGTTTCGGGCAGCGGTTGCAGCTCGCCCGGAATCGCGTCAATCAGACGGCGCACTTCACTCACCTCCAGACCTGTGCGCGCGGCGATGCGATCGGCGAGCTCCGTAGCGTCAACCACGCCACGGTCGAACTCGCCCCAGTCGCCGTCGAAGCCTTGGAAGATGGCCCGCATCCAGTGTGCGGTTGCCTCAGGCGTTACCGCCCGCGTTGGCAGAAGACGCGGCAGGAATTCGAGCGGCTGCCAGCGCAACAGCACGCCGCCGAAATCGAAAACAATTTTCATTGGGCGCGCAGGCGGCGCAGCAGCCCTGCGGTGGACGCATCCAGACCCGCCGCATCGCCGCTCGTCAGCCGCGGCAGCAGCGCGTTGCACAGCGCCTTGCCGAGCTCCACGCCCCATTGGTCGAAGCTGTTGATGCCCCACAGCGCACCGCTCGTGAACACGCGGTGCTCGTACATCGCGATCAATGCTCCGAGCGAACGTGGCGTCAGGCGGTCCAGCAACAGCGTCGTGCTCGGCCGGTTTCCGGGAAAGCCGCGGTGCCGCGCCAGCACCTGGGAATCGATGCTGGCCGAGGCCGTGGGCGCTCTTTCCGCCAAGGCCTCATCGCTTGTCTTGCCGAGCATCAGCGCTTGCGATTGCGCGAGGCCATTCGCCAGAAGCATCGTCTGCTGGCTTTCCAATTGCGCCAGCAGCATCGTCTGCTGGCGTTCCAGTTGCTCGAGCAGCATTGTTTGGGGGTCCGCCAACCCGTGCGCGGCGTGCTTCACCAGGATGAACTCGACCGGGATCACGTCAGTCCCCTGGTGCAGCATCTGAAAGTAGGCGTGCTGGCCATTCGTTCCGGGCTCGCCCCAGACGACCGGGCTGGTGGCGAAGGGCAGCGCCTCGCCGGCCAGATCAACCGACTTGCCGTTGCTCTCCATCTCGAGC
>JANOLA010000650.1:0-12261 GCA_031419535.1 Burkholderiales bacterium
CACGGCGACACGCAACTACAACCCCGCCTCGGCATCGCCACGGGCCGCGTCGTCATCGGCGAGATCGGCCCCGGCACCCCCGCCGCCGAACGTGCGGCGAGCGGCGAGACACCGAACCTCGCGGCGCGCCTGCAAGGGCAGGCCAAGCCGGGCGAGATCGTGCTGTCGGACGACACGCGCAAGCTGCTCGGCGAGTCGTTCGCGCTCGAATCGCTGGGCGCACTCGACCTGAAGGGCTTCCCAGCGCCGCTGCAGGCGTGGCGCGTGCTCGGCGAGCGCACGGTGGCGACGCGCTTCGAGGCGCAACACATGCAGGGTTTGGTCGAATTCATCGGCCGCGACAGCGAGGTCGCGCTGCTGCTCGAACGCTGGGCGCTGGCGCGTGACGGCGAAGGCCAGGCCGTGCTGCTGTCGGGCGAGGCCGGCATCGGCAAATCGCGCATCTGCCAGACATTGCGGGATCATTTGCGCGGTCCCTTGCGCGATCACTTGGGCGATCACTTGCGCGATTCCCCGGCCGGCGAATCGGTGGCCACCGTGTTGCTGCAATGTTCGCCCTACTTCAGCAGCAGCGCGCTGTACCCGGTCGTGCAGCACCTGGAGCGCACCGCTGGCATGGTGGCAGCGGATTCGCCCGAGGTTCGCGCCGAGAAGCTTGAACAACTGGCCGGCACGCTGCCGGCGGCGGGCCTGGGTTGCCTGCTGCGCCTGATGGCTTTGCCCGACGGCGGCCGGCCCAGGCAGGGTGGCGGCTCGCCCCAGGAAGAAAAAGTCCACACGCTCGAGGCGCTGCTCGAATTGCTGCACCGTTTGTCCGAGCGGCAGCCGGTGCTGCTCCTGGTCGAAGACGCGCACTGGATCGATCCGAGTACCGAAGAGTTCATCGCCCAGGTGGCGCAGCGCGTTCGCGACACGCGTGTGCTGCTGCTCGTGACCTGCCGCCCCGAGTACGCGCCCTCATGGGGCAACGCATCGCAACTGACGCGCCACAGCCTGAACCGGCTCTCCAACAAACAATGCACGGCGCTCGTGAATGCGCTCACCGCGGGCAAGGCGCTGCCGGCCGAAGTGCTGGCCGAGATCATCCGCAAGACCGACGGCATTCCGCTGTTCGTCGAGGAGTTGACGAAGACCGTGCTGGCCTCTGGCATGCTGGAAGACGCGCCGTCGGGCGACCCGCCAGGCTTCGTACTTCGCGGCCCGCTGTCAGCGCTGGCGATTCCCGCGACTTTGCAGGACTCATTGATGGCGCGCCTGGACCGGCTCGCCCCGGCCAAGGAAGTGGCGCAAGTCGGCGCGGTGATCGGCCGCGAGTTCGCTCACCGGCTGATCGCCGAGGTGCTGAGCGAGATGCTGCCACCCAAGCTCGATGCCGCGCTGGCCGATCTGGTGCGCTCCGAACTGGTGTTTCGCCGCGGCACGCCGCCCGATGCGACGTACAGCTTCAAGCACGCGCTGGTGCGCGACACCGCCTACAACAGCATGCTCAAGAGCCAACGCGTGCTGCGGCATGGCCAGATTGCGGCGGCGCTCGAGCATAGCCAGCGCGATGGGGCGGCGGCCCAACCCGAATTGCTGGCGGTTCATCACCAGGAAGGTGGCAACCCGCAGAAGGCGTTGCACTACTGGCAAGCGGCAGGCGATGCCGCGATGGCGCGCTCGGCGGTGCGCGAGGCGGTGACGCACTACCAGGCGGCCATCGCACTGCTCGAAGCGGTACAGACTGCGGAGCCCTGCGATGACGTCGAGCTCGGCTTGCGGCTGCGACTGGGCAACGCAACCATCCAGACTGAAGGGTTCACCTCGGCGTACGCGAATCAGAGCTTTGCCCGAGCGCGCGATCTCGCCATAGCGCTCGACCGGCCGGCTGAGCTGGTTCAGGCTTGCGCCGGAATGGCCGCTAGTCTGAGCGCTGCGGGGCGACACGGCGAGGCGATTGCGATGCTGGAGCGCTTCGGGCCAGTGGAATTGGCGCGCATGAAGCCGATGGGCCGCGTCAGTCGACTGGTGCGCATGGGCTATCCCAGGACGTGGCGTGGTGAGTTGACCGAGGCGTGGAGTGCTCTCGTTGAAGCCAGGCGCGAACTCGACAACGTGAGGCCCGAAGACCGGCAGCCGGTGTCCGGGGCCGATCCGCTGGTCGCGGTGCTGATGCACCTCAGCCAAAACCTGATGTGCCGAGGCCTCTTGTCATCGGCCGATGCTTATGCACGTGAAGGACTCGGCGTTGCGGAGCAGCGACAACATTCGAACAGCAGAGCCTGGGCGCTTTACCAAACCGGCTTGATGTCCGGCTTGAAGGGCGACCTGGCCGATGCGATCACGCGTTTCAGGCAGGCGCTCGAGCTGGCCGAACGTTATGGCCTGAGGGCGTTCGGTGCTATAGCGAAGTTTTGCCACGGGCAGCCCCTGGTCGCGAGGGGACAGATCGAAGATGGCATCCGGCTGCTTCGCGAAGGCTATTCAGGATGGATCACTTTCGGCGGCAGACAAGGCAGCACCATCATGGCTGCGGGTGCCGCTGCAGTCCTGCTCCACGCCGGACGAAGGGACGAGGCCACCGAGTTCTTGCTGGCCGGCGAGAAGACGCTGCAGGAGACCGAAGAGAAGTTCCAGGCCGCCCGGTTCCTCGCGTTGCGCGGCCGCCTGGCCGAACTCGACGGTGACGCTGCCGGAGCAGAGAACGCGTACCGCCAGGCGATAGCCATCGCCGAGCAGCAGGGGGCGCTGCTGTTCTCGCTGCAAGCGGCCACCGCACTCGCGCGCCTGTGCCAGCGAGAAGGCTGCGCCGACGAGGCCAACGCCGTGCTGCGGCCGATCTACGCGAGATTCACCGAAGGCTTCGACTATCCGGATCTGATCCGCGCCCGGGCGGTGCTCGAAGGCCGCGGATGATCCAAGCGCTATGCTTGCATCCAGGAGGTAGAACGCATGAAGCAACAAAGCTATACAGCGGTCGTCAAGCAGGACGAGGGTTCCTGGATCGGCTGGATTGCAGAAGTCCCGGGCGTCAACTGTCAGGAGGCCTCGCGCGAGGAACTGATCGAGACATTGCGCGTCACCTTGGCCGAGGCGATCGAATTCAACCGCGCCGAGGCGCTCGACGCCGCCGGCAAGGGCTACGAAGAGCTGCGTATCGCGGTATGAAGCGGCGTGACTTGCTGGCGCATTTGACTGCCAACGGTTGCCAGCTGTTGCGTGAAGGCGCCCGGCACTCATGGTGGCATGGCCTGGCCACCGGCAAGCGCTCCGCGATTCCGCGCCACACTGAAGTCAACAACCATCTGGCACGCAAGATCTGCCGCGATCTTGGTGTTCCGGAACCAGAGCGGTTCTGACGCACGACACGGCAATCAGCAGCAACATGGCTGACCCCGGCTGCTCCGTGCCCCATTTGCGTCAGCGTCAACGCGCCGGGGGAAAAGTTCCGAGGCCCGACGATCTCATGGGAGCCTGAAATGTCTGATCCCCAACCGCACGACGAAACTTCCTGGACCGACGAGATCGTGGCCGAGGCGCGCAGCGCCCGAGAGCAGCTTCTCGCCGACGCTGGCAACGATCTGCAAAAGCTGGCCGATGGCGTTTGCCGGCGCCAGGAAGCGAGCGGTCGAGCCGCGGTCACGTTCCAGCGGCGTGCGCCTGCGAAAGAGGCGTCCGCGTAGGCTGGCGCGTTCTTCGCGGACGCGGGCTTCACATCATGGACTGGGGTGCGCGATGAACGACGTGACGCGTTGGCTGCAGGATCTCGGTCTCGGAGACTACGCAGTTGCGTTCGCCGCGCAGAGAATCGAGTTTGACCTGCTCGCCGACCTCGGCGACGATGATCTGAAGCAGCTTGGGGTCACGGCCCTCGGCCATCGCAAGCGGCTGCTGAAGGCGATCGCCGCACTGAGCGGCGGAGCACGCATGGCAACCGAACCGGCCACGACGGCGCCACCACCGCCAGCCGCTGGGGCGCCGCAGGCGACCCGCGACGCCGAGCGCCGCCAGTTGACCGTGATGTTCTGCGACCTGGTCGGCTCCACCGCGCTGTCGGGCCGGCTCGACCCGGAGGACCTGCAGCAACTCATCCGCAGCTACCACGACGCGGTGGCGGCAGCGGTGGCACCCTACGCGGGCCACGTCGCGCAATTCCTCGGCGACGGCGTGCTGGTGTATTTCGGCTATCCGCAGGCGCACGAGGACGATGCGGCGCGTGCGGTGCGCGCAGGCCTTGGCATCATCAAGACACTCGCGACCCAGCGCTTCCACGGCGGCACGGAACTTCAGACTCGCATCGGCATCGCCACCGGCCGGGTCGTCATCGGCGAGATCGGCGCCGGCACGCCAGCCGCCGAACGTTCGGCGAGCGGCGAAACACCGAACCTTGCCGCGCGGCTGCAGGGGCAGGCCAAGCCGGGGGAGATCGTGCTGTCGGACGACACGCGCAAGCTGCTCGGCGAGTCGTTCACGCTCGAATCACTGGGCGCACTCGACCTGAAAGGCTTCGCCGCGCCGCTGCAAGCGTGGCGCGTGCTGGGCGAGCGGACGGCGAGCACGCGCTTCGAGGCGCAACACATGCAGGGGTTGGTCGAGTTCATCGGCCGCGACAGCGAGGTCGCGCTGCTGCTGGAACGCTGGGCGCTGGCGCGTGACGGCGAAGGCCAGGCCGTGCTGCTGTCGGGCGAAGCCGGCATCGGCAAATCGCGCATCTGCCAGACTTTGCGCGATCACTTGCGCGATCCTCCGGCCGGCGAATCGGTGGCCACCGTGTTGCTGCAATGCTCGCCCTACTTCAACAGCAGCGCGCTGTACCCGGTTGTCCAGCATCTGGAGCGCACCGCAGGCATGGTGCCGGCCGATTCGCCCGAGGTCCGCGCCTCGAAGCTCGAACAACTGGCTGGCGCACTCCCGGCAGCGTCTCTCGGTTGCCTGCTGCGGCTAATGGGCTTGCCCGATGGCGGTCGGCCCACGGCGGGTGGCGGCTCGCCCCAGGAAGAAAAAGTCCACACGCTCGAGGCGCTGCTCGAATTGCTGCACCGTTTGTCCGAGCGGCAGCCGGTGCTGCTCCTGGTCGAAGACGCGCACTGGATCGATCCGAGCACCGAAGAGTTCATCGCGCAGGTGGCGCAGCGCGTGCACGATTCGCGCGTCCTGTTGCTGGTGACATGTCGCCCCGAGTACACGCCCTCGTGGGGCAACGCATCGCAACTCACGCGCCACAGCCTGAACCGGCTCTCCAACAAACAATGCACGGCGCTGGTGAACGCGCTCACCGCGGGCAAGGCGCTGCCGGCCGAGGTGCTGGCCGAGATCATCCGCAAGACCGACGGCATTCCGTTGTTCGTCGAGGAGTTGACGAAGACCGTGCTCGCCTCTGGCCTGCTGGAAGACACGCCGTCGGGCCAGCCACCAGGCTACCAACTGCGCGGCCCGCTCTCGGCGCTGGCGATTCCCACCACTTTGCAGGATTCGCTGATGGCGCGCCTGGACCGGCTCGCGCCGGCCAAGGAAGTCGCGCAGGTCGGCGCGGTGATCGGCCGCGAGTTCGCTCACCGGCTGATGGCCGAAGTGCTGAGCGACATGCCTGCGCCCAAGTTGGAGGCCGCGCTGACCGATCTGGTGCGCTCCGAACTGGTGTTCCGTCGCAGCACGCCACCCGATGCGACGTACAGCTTCAAGCACGCGCTGGTGCGCGACACGGCCTACAACAGCATGCTCAAGAGCCAGCGCGTGCTGCGGCATGGCCAGATCGCGGCGGCGCTCGAGCAAGGCCAGCACGGCGCGGCGACGAGCCAACCCGAATTGCTCGCCTACCACCATCAGGAAGGCGGAAATCCGCGAGCGGCACTGCACTACTGGCAAGCAGCGGGCGATTCTGCGATGGCACGATCGGCGGTGCGCGAGGCGGTGTCGCACTACCAGGCGGCCATTGCGCTGCTTGAGACGGTGCAGGCCGTGCAGCCCAGCGCCGACGTCGAACTCGGCTTGCGGATGCGACTCGGCAGCGCGCTGTTCCAGACCGAAGGGTTCACCTCGGCGGGCGCAAATCAGAGCTTGGCCCGAGCGTGCGATCTCGCCATAGCGCTCGACCGGCCCGACGAACACATTCAGGCTTGCAGCGGAATGGCCACGGGCCTGAACGCCGCAGGGCGGTTCAGTGAGGCAATTGCGATGATGGAGCGCTTCGGGCCAGCAGAATTGGCGCGGATGAAGCCGATGGGCCGCGTCAGACGACTGTCGTGCATGGGCATTGCCAGGACGCGGCGCGGAGAGTTGGCCGAGGCTGAGAGCACCTTCGTCGAGGCCAGGAGGGAACTCGATAGCGGGAGTCCCGAAGACTGGCAACGGATGCTCGCGCACCATCCGGCGGTTGCGCTTCTGACCGACCTCAGCCAAGACCTGGTATGCCGAGGTCTCTTTTCATCGGCCGACGCTTGTGCACGCGAGGCACTCGACATTGCGGAGCAGCAACGGCACATCAGTCGAGTCGGGGCGCTCTGCCAAACCGGCTTGCTGTCCGAATATAGGGGCGATCGGAGCGATGCGATCACGCGCTACACGCAGGCGCTCGAGCTGGCAGAGCGCTACGGCCTGAAGGCGTACGGTGCTTTGGCGAAGTGCGGCCTCGGCCGAACCTTGGTTGCGACAGGACAGCAAGGCGATGGCATCCGGCTGCTTCGCGAAGGCTATTCGAGATGGACGACTTTCGGCGGCAGAATGTCCAGCTCCGCCTTGGCTGCGGGTGCCGCTACAGTCCTGCTCCACGCCGGACGAAGGGACGAGGCCACCGAGTTCCTGCTGGCCGGCGAGAAGACGCTTCAGGAAACTGAAGAGAAGTATCAGGCCGCGCCGTTGCTCGCGTTACGAGGCCGCCTGGGCGAACTCGACGGCGACGCTGCCGCAGCCGAGACGCTGTACCGCCAGGCGATCGCGATCGCCGAACAGCAGGGGGCGCTGCTGTACTCGCTACAAGCGGCCACCGCGCTGGCGCGCCTGTGCCAGCGCATAGGCCGGCCGGACGAGGCCAACGCGGTACTGCGGCCGATCTACGAAAGATTCACCGAAGGTTTCGACTTTCCGGTTCTGGTGCGCGCCCGTGCGGTGCTCGAGAGCCGCGGATGAAACGAGCGGGATGCTGGTCTGCACCGGTTCGCAGTCGAGCGAGACGACGCGATCGGTTCACTCGGCTAGAAACTCCAGCCCTTCGAAACTGCCCGAACTCCGCCATTCGTCGAGGTAGCGGAAATAGGCGCTGGCGCCCGTCGGATAACCGACGTTCAGCTTCGTGCGCAGCCCAAGGTCCTGGCCTTCGTTGTTGTAGTAGCCCGGCGTGCAGTCGGGCGAGCCGATCAGCATCCCCGCGCCGCTGAGCAGCAGTGCGATCCACGCGTCCTCGGCTTGCTTCGTCACTTCGACCTCGCGCGCGCCGGCGTCGAGCGCGTGGCGCACGATCGCCGCGATCGTCTTGCCGGCTTCGGTGAGGTTGTGCGGCACGTTGGAGATGAGGTTCGCGCCCTGCGTGGGTTGCACGATGAACGCGTTCGGGAAGCCGTGCACGTGGATGCCGTGCTTCGTGCGCATGCCTTGCGCCCAGTGCTCCGACAGTTTCACACCACCGCGGCCGGTGAGGTCGAAGCCTGCGCGGCGCTTGTACTCCGTACCCACTTCGAACCCGGAGGCGAAGATGATGCAGTCGGCGGGATACTCCACGCCCGCCACAACGACACCCTGCTGACTGATGCGCTCGACGCCCTTGCCGTCGGTGTCGACGAGCTGCACGTTCGGCGCATTGAAGGCCTGCAGATACTCGTCGTGGAAGCACGGGCGCTTGCACAGTTGGCGATACCAGGCCTTCAGCTTCTGCGCGGTTTCGCGGTCTTGAACGATCGCATCGGCGCGGGCGCGAATCTGATCCATCTTCTCGTTGTCCGAGTCTTCGAATGCCGCCAGCATGTTCTGCGGCGTCATCTGCTCGCGCGGCAGGCTCATGATTTTCGCGCGGATGCGACGCGACAGGTCGGTCCAGCCGTCCTGCACCAGATCCTCTTTTGCGGTGCCACCCGCTTGATTGGCGGTGAAGTTCTCGAGCCAGCGCTGCTGCCAGCCCTGCGTCGCGATGCTTTCGAACCACGCCGGGTCGATCGGCGCGTTGGCGCGCACGTCCACCGACGAAGGCGTGCGTTGAAACACCCACAGCGAGCCGCAGGCGCGGGCGAGCTGCGGCACGCACTGCACCGCCGTGGCACCGGTGCCGATGAGGGCCACGCGCTTGTCCGCCAGCTTGGCCATCGGCGCGCCAGACGGGTCGCCGCCGGTGTAGCCGTAGTCCCACCGACTCGTGTGGAACGAGTGGCCCTTGAACGATTCGATGCCGGCAATGCCCGGCAGTTTCGGCACATGCAGCGGGCCCGTGCCCAGGCCGACGAACCGCGCGGTGAACGCATCGCCGCGATTCGTCCGGATCAGCCAGACCGAGCGCGATGCATCCCAGGAAATGTCCTGCACTTCGGTTTGGAAGAGCGTGTCTTCGTACAGCCCGTACTGGCGGCCGATGCGCTGGCAGTGCGCGAGAATTTCCGGCGCGTGGGCGTACTTCTCCGAAGGCATGTGCCCGGTTTCCTCGAGCAGCGGCATGTACACCATCGACGCCGTGTCGCATTGCGCGCCGGGATAGCGGTTCCAGTACCAGGTGCCGCCGAAATCGCCCCCCTTCTCGACGATGCGCACGCCCCGGATGCCGGCCTCGACGAGGCGCGCGCCGCTCACCAGGCCGGCGAAACCACCGCCGATGAACGCAAAGGTCACGTGATCCGTGCGCGCTGCCCGCGGCATGAACGGCGTGTAGGGGTCATCGAGGTAGTGCGCGAGCTGGCCCTTGAGCTGCAGGTACTGCTCGTTGCCGTCGGGGCGCAGGCGCTTGTTGCGCTCTTCGAGGTATTTGGCGCGCAGTGCGGCCTTGTCGTGCGCGTCGGGCCGCGTGGGTTCTGCGTTGTCGGACAGCGTCATGCCAGCTCCAGAAGATTCGAACCAGGGCCGCCGACATCGGCGCGCCTCCGAAACGGCGAAGGATAGCGCGCCCGCTCGCGCCTCCTACGGCGTCGATCGTGCCGAACGCGACGCGATGGAAGCAGGATTGCGGCAACAATGCTTGCGCTCAGATGAAAGCCGATTCCTCCGGGAGACCATGGCATGACCCACGCCAATTTCGATGCCCTGCACCTGGCCATGCGCGCCGAGGTGGACCAGCAATTCTTGCCCGGCGTATCGATCGCGCTGTTGCGCGGGCGCGAGGTGGTCGATCGTTTTTGCTACGGGTTCGCCGACCGGGAAGCCGGCGTTTCCCTTCGCGAAGACCACATCTTTCGCGTGTTCTCGAATACCAAGCTCGTGACCTCTTGTGCGGTGATGCTGCTGGTGGAGCAGGGGCGCATCAAGCTCGACGATCCGATCGAGGCTTACCTGCCCGAACTCGGCGGGCTTCAGGTTCTGCGCCCGGGCGCGACTCGAATCGACGACACGGAGCCGGCAAAGTCTCCGATCACGATTCGCCACCTCATGACCCACACCTCCGGGCTGTCCTACGGCGTGTTCGATCCGGGGTCTGTTCAATTCGCGGCCTACAACAAGCTCGGTGTGTCGGATCCCACCAAGCCCCTGGCCGACATGATCAAGACGCTTTCTGCGCTGCCGCTGTCGTTCCATCCCGGTACCCAATGGGAGTATTCCGTTGCGACCGACGTGCTGGCGCGCCTGCTGGAAGTCGTCTCCGGCAAATCGTTTGGCGAGGTGCTGTCGAGCCGGATATTCGAGCCGCTCGGCATGGTCGACACCGATTTTTGGGTGCCCGAAGCAAAGCGTGATCGGTTCTGCGCGCTGTACGTGGGCGCGAGCCTCCTGGATCCAAGCAAGCCGGGCCTCACGCGCCTGGACGACAAGCCCTACCCGGGCGCCTACACCAGGAAGATGCCGCGCGAGTCGGGCGGTGGAGGCCTGGTCTCCACCCTCGGCGACATGGTTCGCTTGCTCCAGAGTCTGATACCCGGCGGCCCGACCTTGCTGAAGGCGCAGACCATCGATCTGATGTTCCGAAACCAGTTGCCGCGCGGTCTGTGCGTTCAGTTTCCCAACGTGCCCCGATTCGAGCATCGCGGCTTCGGCCTGGGTTCTGCCGTCACTATCGGTGCCGCCGTCGGCGAGCCGGCCGAAGTGATCGGTGAAGTCGGCTGGGGCGGTCTGGCGGGAACCGTGTGGTGGATCAACCCACGCATCGGAATCGCCGCCGTATTGATGACGCAGCGCTACTTCGGCTTCGGCAATCCGTACGCGTACGAATTCAAACGGCAAGGCTATCGCGCACTCGGGCTTTGACTCAGGGAAACCACCATGGACATCCAAGCTGGACAGATTGCCGTCGTCACCGGCGCCGGAACCGGCATTGGGCGCGAGCTGGCGCGCCAACTCAGCGCCTGCGGAGTGCATGTGTCGATCTGCGACGTCGCCGAAGAAGCGATGGCGCAGACTGCCGCGTTGTGCCGGGCCGATGCCCCAGCCGGCACGCGCGTGCACACCTTCCGCGCCGACGTAAGCCGCGAGCCCGAGGTACTCGCCTTTCGCGACGCGGTGATCGCCGCCCATGCCAGCCCGAGCATCCAGCTGCTGTTCAACAACGCCGGCATCGGCGGCGGTGGCAGCTTCGTCGATGGCGATCGCGATCTCTGGGAGCGCACCTTCGCGGTGTGCTGGTTCGGCGTGTACCACGCTGCGCGCGCCTTCCTTCCGCTGCTGGTGGCCAGTCGCAGCGGGTGCATCGTCAACGTCAGCAGCGTGAACGGTTTCTGGGCCAGCCTGGGCCCGGCGACGGCGCATACGGCCTACAGCTCGGCCAAGTTCGCGGTCAAGGGTTTCACGGAAGCGCTGATCACCGATCTGCGTTTGAACGCTCCGCACGTGAGTTGTGCGCTGGTGATGCCGGGCCACATCGGCACCGAGATCTCCATGAATTCGCTGAATGCCGTCGCCTGGACTGCCGAGCGCCTGGCATCCGTTCGAAGGCATCTGGCACGCGGCGGTGTGCCCGTCGCCGGCCTGTCAGACGAGGTGATTCGACAGCTGATGCACAAGCGGGCGCAGGACTTCCGCGACCAGGCACCCACCCGTGCCGACCAGGCTGCCACGGTGATCCTCGACGGCGTGCGGGCAGGACGTTGGCGCATCCTGGTCGGAGACGACGCCGAGTTTCTCGATCGCCGCGTGCGCGAAGACCCGGAGGGCGCCTACGAAGCCCAGTTCGCCCAAGCGCTGGCGGATGCCAAGGCACTCGCCAGCGCGGCTGCCGATCGCCCCACTTGACGAGCTTGCCAAGCACGCTGCGCGGGCCGCCACGACCACCTCCCGACACTCCCGATATGCGGAAGTTGCGGATGGACACTGCAACTTGAACGTGCCAGCATTCACAGACACGCCAGACACAACCCGTGCTGCGCGCGCATCGGGAGCATCCAAGATGGCAATCTCCGGGCTTCGCACTTGTACCCTGATGCTGGCTGTCGCCGGCGCGTGTTTCACCTCACTGCCGGCGGCGGCGCAGAAGCAGGGCGGCAGTGTCACGGTCGGGCTGGAGCTCGACATCGCGGGCTTCGATCCCTTGAAGGTCGGCGTGTTCGATACCTCCGGCAACATCGCTGCGGCGTTGCTCTTCGATACCCTCGCCTATCTCGACGACAAAGGCAAGGCGCAGGGCAAGCTGGCCGAATCGTGGGCCAGCTCCGAGGACTTCAAGACCTGGACCTTTAAGCTGCGCCCGGGAGTGAAATTCCACGACGGCACGCCGTTCAATGCCCAGGCCGTGGCATGGAACTACGCCCGCCAGAAGGACCCGAAAAACAACTGCCGCTGCGCGTTTTATATTGCCAACATCACCAAGGTCGAAGCCAAGGACGACCTGACGGTCGTGTTCAGCTTGCGCGATCCAGCGGTGGCCTTCCCGTCTCTGCTGGCGGTGCCTTCATCCAACAACGTCGTGCAATCGCCGGCGGCGATTCAGGCCAAAGGCGACGACTACAACCGCAATCCAGTGGGCACCGGGCCGTATGTGCTCAAGTCATGGGCTGCCGGGGATCGTCTGGTCCTGGAGCGCAACCCCAACTACTGGCGCCAGGGCTGGCCGCGCCTCGACCGCATCGTGTTGCGGCCGCTGCCGGATTCGCAGTCGCGCTTTGCCAGCCTGCTGTCGGGCGAATCCGACGTGGTGTGGGCCGATCCCTTCGAGGCCGACAACAT
>JANOLA010000651.1:0-19895 GCA_031419535.1 Burkholderiales bacterium
CCTGAGCCCGAAGGACTACCACCGCATCCACATGCCTTGCGCCGGGCGCTTGCTGCGCATGATCCATGTGCCCGGCACGCTGTTCTCGGTCAACCCTGCCACGGCGCAGGCCGTGTCGGGGCTGTTTGCGCGCAACGAGCGCGTCGTCTGCATCTTCGAGACGGCGTTCGGGCCGTTCGCGCTGGTGTTGGTGGGCGCAACCATCGTCGGCAGCATGGCCACCGTATGGCATGGTGTCGTGAACCCGCCGCGCAGCCCCATGTTGCGCGAGTGGAGATATGAGCGCCCCCAGGGCCGGGCTGCGCCCAGCCCGCCCCCCGGGGGGGACAAGGAAACTTGGGACGGCCCGGCGTTTCCTTGTGAGGATCGGGAGGTCCGGCTGAAGCAGGGCGACGAGATGGGGCGTTTTCTGCTCGGCTCCACCGTCGTGATGCTGTGGCCGAAGCTGGGCCTGCGCTTCAATGCCGAGTGGCAGCCCGGTGCCGCGGTTCGATTGGGGCAATCGATGGCTCAAGTCGGCTGAGCAACCGGCGCAGGGCCGCCCCAAGCCGGCTGCTCGCCGCGCCGCGAATGCGCTACGCTTCGCGTCCAAGATCCCACTGGAGCGCACATGAAGAAAACCGTGAAATCGCTGGTTGACGAAGCGATGGCGCAGGTCACGACCTATACGCTGGAACAGGCGCGCGCCTTGCACGGCCAGCCAGGAGTGCAGTTCGTCGACGTGCGCGACATTCGGGAACTCGAGCGCGACGGCTTGATTCCCGGCGCGCTGCACGCGCCGCGCGGCATGCTCGAATTCTGGGTCGACCCGGAGTCGCCCTACCACCGCGACGTTTTTGCGCAGGACAAGGAGTACGTGCTGTTCTGTGCGCTCGGCTGGCGCTCGGCGCTCGCGACGAAGACGCTGATGGACATGGGCATGCAGCGCGTCGCCCACTTCGACGGCGGCTTCACGAAGTGGAAGGAAGCCGGAGCACCTGTGGCGCAAAAAACCGACAAGGCCGCGAAGGCCGCGGGCCCCGCCGCGAGCCCAGCAGGCGCGACCAAGGGCTGAAGCGTCACCTCGGCCGGAAACGCAGGCCCAGCTCGTGGATCTCGCGTCCTCATTGCGGATCCAGGCGTGCGCCAATCATCTGGCGAACCGCCGACTGCTCGGCGCGATCGCGCTGCTGCCCGAGGCGGAGTTTGCCGCGCCGCGCACGAGTTTCTTTCCGAGCCTTGCGCTGACCCTGAACCACATCCTCGCCGTGGACGAGTACTACATCGGCGCGCTGCATGGCGATACCGACCTTGAGGCGAAGTACAAGTCCTTCGTTCCCGCGCGCAGCATTGCCGAGCTGCTGCCGCGCCAGACCGCGAGCGACCAACGCCTGATCCACTGGTGCGAGCGGCTCGATGCACCCGGCTGCGGGCGCATCGTCGAGATGGACCGCGGCAGCCATGTGCAGCGCGACCGCGCCGGCCATGTGCTCGCGCACCTGTTCATGCACCAGACGCACCACCGCGGCCAGGTCCACGCGATGCTCGCCGGCACGCCGGTGAAGCCGCCGCAGCTCGACGAATTCCTGATGCCAAGCGATGCGAAGTTCAGAGTCGCCGACATGGCGGCGCTCGGTTGGGACGAAGCGGCGATCTACGGCGCGCCGGGGAGCGCCCGCTAGAATCGCCCGATTGACGTCTACGTCAATTGCGCAGCTCGGCGCTGCGTGGCGCGGTTGCGTCGATTGCCGCACTGGCCCGCGCACGCGCTTCTCTCCCGGGACATCCAAGGACACCATGCCCGCACTCGCGTCCAAGCTCAACCCGCGTAGCGTTGAGTTCAAGGCCAACGCCGCGGCGATGCGCGGCCTCGTCGACGACCTGAACGCCAAGCTCGCGCAAATCGTCTTGGGTGGTGGCGAAGCGGCACGCGCCAAACACCTCGGGCGCGGCAAGTTGCTGCCGCGCGAGCGCGTCGAGATGCTGCTCGATCCGGACGCGCCGTTCCTCGAGATCGCTCCGCTCGCCGCGCTGAACATGTACAAGGAGCGCGGCGGCGTGGATGCCGCGCCGGGCGCGGGGCTGATCGCCGGCATCGGCCGCGTGTCGGGTGTGGAGTGCGTGATCGTGTGCAACGATGCCACCGTGAAAGGCGGCACCTACTTCCCGATGACGGTGAAGAAGCACTTGCGCGCGCAGGAGATCGCGCTGCAAAACCGGCTGCCCTGTATCTACCTCGTCGATTCCGGCGGCGCGAATTTGCCGAACCAGGACGACGTGTTCCCGGACCGCGAGCACTTCGGGCGCATCTTCTACAACCAGGCGAACATGAGTGCGCTGGGCATTCCGCAAATCGCTGTCGTGATGGGTTCGTGCACGGCGGGCGGCGCGTACATGCCGGCGATGAGCGACGAGTCGATCATCGTGAAGAACCAGGGAACGATTTTTCTCGGCGGCCCGCCGCTCGTGAAAGCGGCGATCGGCGAGGTGGTCAGCGCCGAAGACCTGGGCGGCGGCGATGTGCACACGCGGCTCTCGGGCGTGGCCGATCATCTGGCGCAGAACGACACGCATGCGCTGGCGATCGCTCGGGCGAGCGTGGCGAACCTGAATTGGCGCAAGGACCCGCGCATGCGAATCGTCGAACCGCGCGCCCCGCTGTTCAGCGGCGCCGAGCTGCACGGCGTGATCCCCACCGACACGCGCAAGCCCTACGACGTGCGCGAAATCATCGCGCGCATCGTCGACGCCTCCGAGTTCGATGAATTCAAGGCGCGTTACGGCACGACGCTGGTCACCGGGTTCGCGCACATCGAGGGCATGCCGGTGGGAATCGTCGCGAACAACGGCATCCTGTTTTCCGAGTCGGCGATGAAGGGCGCGCACTTCATCGAGCTCTGCGGCCAGCGCAAAATTCCGCGCGTCTTCTTGCAGAACATCACCGGCTTCATGGTCGGGCGCACGTACGAGAACGAAGGCATCGCCAAACACGGCGCGAAGATGGTAACCGCCGTGTCCACCGTCAACGTGCCGAAGTTCACCGTCATCATCGGTGGCAGTTTCGGCGCCGGCAACTACGGCATGTGCGGGCGTGCCTACTCGCCACGCTTCCTCTGGATGTGGCCGAACGCGCGCATCTCGGTGATGGGTGGCGAACAGGCGGCGAGCGTGCTCGCGACGGTGAAGCGCGACGGTATCGAGGCCAAGGGCGGCGCCTGGAGCGCCGAAGAAGAGGCCGCGTTCAAGCAACCGATCCTCGACCAGTTCGAGCACCAGGCGCATCCTTACTTCGCCAGCGCGCGCATCTGGGACGACGGCGTGATCGACCCAACCGATACGCGCCGTGTGCTCGCGCTGGCGATCAGCGCGAGCCTGAACGCGCCGATTCCCGATCCGAAGTTCGGCGTGTTCCGGATGTAGCGGACTCATGAACATGACGCGGGCCTGGCTGTTCATGTTTCGCGGACTCGTCGCGGGTGTCTGGCTGGCGTGTCCAGGCCTGGCGGCGGTTGCGCAAGAACTCGACAGCTCGCTGGGCGAACAGGTCTTCATGATCCCCTCGGGAGCTTGGAGCGAGCCCGAGCTCGAGGCCACCGTCTTCGCGCCGCCCGGGCCTGGGCCGTTCCCGGTGATCGTCATCAACCATGGCCGGGCGCCGGGCAACGCCAAGTTCCAACCTCGCTACCGCCCGGTGTTGGCGGTGCGCGAATTTATCCAGCGCGGCTACGTTGTGATGGTGCCGATGCGCCAAGGGTTCAGCAAGTCCGGGGGCAGTGAGATCAGCGGCGGCTGCAATGTGTACAGCAATGGCATCGAGCAGGCCCGCTCGGTGCGCCGCGCACTCGACTGGGCGGCGTCGCAGCCCTGGGCGGACATCTCGCGCATCGTGGTGATGGGTCAGTCGCACGGCGGATTGACGACCCTTGCCTACGGCACGCAGCCCCGCACGGGGACCCGGCTGCTCGTCAACTTCGCGGGCGGTCTGAGGCAGGAAAACTGCACCTCCTGGGACCACGCCCTGATGCGTGCGATGGGCGAGTACGGTGCGGCCACGCGCCTGCCGTCGCTGTGGTTCTACGGCGACAACGACAGCTTTTTCCAGCCCTTCGTCTGGCGCGGCGCGCACGAGCGATATCGGGAAGCCGGGGGGCCCGCCGAGTTGGTGGCGTTCGGTACTTTCGATAGCGACGCGCACCGCATGTTCGGCAGCCGCGCCGGCTTGCCGATCTGGCTGCCGCGTGTGCTCCAAGCGATGACAAGCTTAGGCCTGCCGACCGAGCTCGTGCACAAGATTCCCGAGGCGCCCGATCTAACGGCGCCGCCGGTCAGTGGTTTTGCCGCGATTGCCGACGTGGACGGGTTGCCGCTGCGCAGTGAACGTGCGCGCGCGGGCTACCGCGAATGGCTGCGCGCGGACGGACCTCGCGCCTTTGCGATCCATCCGGGCAAAGGCTTCTGGGCATCGACCTGGGGTGGCCAGCGTGCGATCGCCCGGGTGTTGTCCCGATGCGAAGTGCTGGCCAAGCAGCCCTGCAAGCTTTATGCGGTGGATGACGCCGTGGTCTGGACCAAGGAATGAACTCGACTCGCAATCCCTTTCGACAGGCTGCTGGGCGATGACGACGGAGCTCGACACGACGCATCTGCTCGCACTCGCCGCGGCGCTGGGCTGGGCCAGCGGACTGCGGCTCTACGCCGTCGTGTTCCTGACGGGTTTGGCCGGCTGGCTCGGCTGGGTCGATTTGCCGGCGGGGTTGAAACTGTTGCAGCACCCGGCGCTGTTGGTGGCGAGTGGCTTCATGTGTTTCGTCGAATTCTTTGCCGACAAGATTCCCGGCGTCGACACGCTGTGGGACGTGGTGCACACGCTGCTGCGAATTCCCGCCGGAGCCGCGCTGGCCGCGGCGGTGTTCGGCGCCGATCACGCGAGCTGGGCGGCCGCGGCGGCGTTGATGGGCGGCACGCTCGCCGCCACCAGCCATCTGGCCAAGACGAGCACCCGCGCTGCGGTGAATACGTCGCCTGAACCGTTCTCCAACATCGGCCTGTCGTTGCTCGGCGACGCCGCCGTGCCTGCGGCGCTGTGGTTGTCGTGGCAGCACCCGCAGCTGTTCTTCGTGGCACTGATGGGCGCTCTCGTCGTGATGGCCGCGATGATCTGGGCCTGCGCGAAATTCCTGCGCGCCTTGTTCAGGCGCACCTCGGCTTGGTTCGGTTCAGAGGCACAACATGTTTGAGTATGCTTAGGAAGATCCTGATCGCGAATCGAGGTGACCCGCCGCGCAGCGGCGCAGCGACGCAGTCACATCGCTTCGCACGCGCAGCGTGCGAAGGCGATTTCACCTCGGAACCACAGCATGTTTAAGAAGATCCTGATCGCCAATCGAGGTGAAATCGCCTGCCGAGTGGCGGCCACCGCGCGCCGCATGGGTGTGCGCAGCGTCGCCGTGTACTCGGACGTCGATGCGCAGGCCAAGCATGTACTGGCGTGCGACGAGGCGGTGCACATCGGCGGCAATGCGCCGAAAGACAGCTACCTGCGCGGCGAGCGCATCATCGCCGCCGCGCTTCAAACCGGCGCCCAGGCCGTGCACCCGGGCTACGGTTTCCTGAGCGAAAACGAAGAGTTCGCGCAGGCCTGCGCCGATGCCGGGCTGGTGTTCATCGGCCCGCCGCCCTCGGCGATCAAGGCGATGGGGCTGAAGTCGCAGTCGAAGGTCCTGATGGGCCAGGCGGGCGTGCCGCTCGTGCCCGGTTATCACGGTGCCGACCAGGACCCGGCGCTGCTCGCGCGCGAGGCTCGGAAGATCGGCTTTCCGGTGCTCATCAAGGCCAGCGCGGGCGGCGGCGGGAAGGGCATGCGCATCGTCACGAAGGCGGAAGACTTCGACGCGGCGCTGGCATCATGCCAGCGCGAGGCGCGCAACAGTTTCGGCGACGATGCGGTGCTGATCGAGCGCTTCGTGACGCGGCCGCGGCACATCGAGATCCAGGTGTTCGGCGATGCGCACGGCAACTGCATCTACCTGTTCGAGCGCGACTGTTCGGTGCAGCGGCGCCATCAGAAAGTGCTGGAAGAAGCGCCTGCGCCGGGCATGAGTGAAGCGCGGCGGCGCGAGATGGGCGCGGCCGCGGTGGCGGCGGCGAAGGCGGTGGGATACGTCGGCGCGGGCACGGTGGAGTTCATCGCCGAGCCCGTCCAAGGCACCGAGGCCGGGCCGGGCGGTTCCGGCTCGGGCGGCGCCGGCGGCGACCTGCGCTTCTTCTTCATGGAGATGAACACACGGCTGCAAGTCGAGCACCCGGTGACCGAGGCGATCACCGGGCTCGATCTGGTGGAATGGCAGTTGCGCGTGGCGTGCGGAGAGCCGCTGCCGTTGCGCCAGGACCAGCTGCGCATTCACGGCCACGCGATCGAAGCGCGCATCTGCGCCGAAAACCCCGACGCCAACTTTCTGCCGGCCACTGGAACCTTGAGCGTGTATCGCACTCCCGCGTGCGCCGAATTCGAACGTGCCGGCGACGCGCAACCGGGCGGCGGTGCCGCGGGCTACTTGCGCATCGACTCGGGTGTGCGCGAAGGCGATGCGATCTCGCCGCACTACGACTCGATGATCGCCAAGCTCATCGTCTGGGGCGAAGACCGGGCGCAGGCGCTGGCGCGGCTCGACGCCGCGCTGGCCGGCACGCACATCGTCGGCCTGCACAGCAATGTGGCGTTCTTGCGGCGCATCGCGGGCAGCGCCTCATTCGCGAATGCCGATCTCGACACCGCGCTGATCGAACGCGAGCGTGCCGCGTTGTTCAATGCGGCGCCGCTGCCGCTCCAAGTGGCGGCGGCTGGCGTCGTGGCGCATGCGCTGGCGCTGGAGCGCGGCGAAGAGCGCAGCGACCCCTGGTCACGGCGCGACGCCTGGCGCCTGCACGGTGCCGCGGTGCGCCGCTTCGACCTCGAGGCGCAGGGCGAGCGCACGAGTTTTATGTTGGAGCGCAACCACGCCGGAGCGCAGTGGCTCACCCAAGGCGACCGCCGTTGGGCTTACAGCGTGGCCGCGCGCGGCGCGGCGCGCCACGACGTGACCCTGGGCGAGCAGCGCTGGGGCTTAAGTGTGTACGCGCACGGCGAGCGCTTCGCGGTCTATTCGGCCGACGGCGTGGCGCTGCTGAGCGAGATCGACCCGATCGCGCACGCGGCGGACGGCGCCGTCGAAGGCGGGCGGCTGACCGCGCCGATGCCGGGCAAGGTGGTCGCGTTTCTCGCCGCGCCGGGCGACAAGGTGAAACTCGGACAGCCGCTCGCGGTGATGGAAGCGATGAAGATGGAGCACACGATCACCGCGCCGCACGACGGAACGGTGCAATCGCTGCTTTACGCGGCGGGCGACCAGGTGATGGAAGGCGAAGAACTGCTGCGCCTGGAGCGGGCGCCGTGAGCTTGGGTGTGGTTGAACGGCGGCGCCGCGTGCGCGCCGGAGTGAACGATCTGTGCGGGTCAGGTTGCGGCGCTGCGCCGCGCCAAGCCCAGGCGTGCCAGCCAGCCGGTCTTGAGCTTGGCTTTGGGTGCTGTGTCCAGCTCGGCGTCGTACGCTGGGGGCAGGCTCAGGCCGAAGCCCGAAGTGTCTTTGGACCACTCGAGCTCTTGCTCCATGCGGCCTGCGGCGACGACGGGCTTGTTCGATCGAACCAGCGCCGATTTTCTGTTCGCCCGCGCCTCTTTGGCGGCGGCGGCGCGGCGCGCATTGGCCTTGGCGTCGTGCCGATGCACGCGCTCGAGTTCATGCGCCAGGGTCACGAGTTCCGGCAGCCCCGAGGTTCTGCACAAGCGCAGGGCGGTGCGCGCCTCGAATCCGCCTTGCATCAACACGCCGATCTCGAAATCCTGGTCGAGGTGGCGCCGCAGCATGAAGTGCAGACGGGTGGCGAGGCGCAAACAGGCAGTGGGGTCCAAGACGGGGCTCCTAACGGCGTGGCGCATTGTTGCCCTGCGGATGGGCACAGCGCCATCCCCAGGGCGTGGGGGGAGGGATGGATCGGCCCTCCGGCCCACCCCCCGAATCGAGGGGTCGCGACATGAATGACCCGCGGCGCCCCGACGATTCGCCGGGCATGAGGCGCGTCGCCGAACACCTGGAGCGCGCCGGGCATCCGCATGCGCCACGGTGGCTGAGCGTCGCCGCGCGCACCTCGCAGGAGGCAGCCGATGCACTGGGCGTGCAGGTTGGGCAGATTGCCAAGAGCGTCGTGTTCCGCCGCAAGAGCGACGCGGCGGCCGTGCTCGTCGTGGCTTCGGGCGACCGGCGCGTCGACGAGGCCAAAGTGGCGGCGCGATTCGGCGCCCTGGGGCGTGCCGACGCCGAGTTCGTCAAGCAGTCGAGCGGATTTTCGATCGGCGGGGTGGCGCCGTTCGCGCACCTCATCGCGCCGCTCGCGCTGGTGGATCGCGAGCTGTTTCGCTTCGACAGCATCTGGGCCGCGGCGGGGCACCCGAATGCGGTGTTCCAGGCCAGCCCGGATCAATTGGTGGCGCTGATCGGCGCGCCGGTGGCCGATGTCACCAAGGCCTGAAGTCTCGGACGTGTGCCCTGCGGTGCCGAGCCCTTGTGTCGACGTTTGCCGCATGGACCCTCGCACCGGCTGGTGCGAGGGCTGCCACCGCACGATCGACGAAATCGCACAATGGTCGTCGCTTGACGATGGCGCCAAGCGCGCGGTCTGGGAGCGCCTGGCGCAGCGCCGCACGCCACTGGATCGCCCGTTGAAAGGTGAACAATGAAGCTGCTGCGATTCTGGTTCGACCCGGTGTCTCCTTACGCCTATCTGGCGTTCGAACGCCTTCCCGAGGCCCTGGCCGGTCTGTCGTACTGCGTTGAGTATCGGCCGGTGCTGTTTGCCGGGCTGCTGCAGCACTGGGGCCACAAGGGCCCGGCCGAAATCGAACCCAAGCGTGCCTGGACGTTCCGCCACGTGCAGTGGCTGGCGCGCCAGTACGGCACCGTGTTGCAGACGCCAGCGATGCACCCCTTCAATCCGATCGCGCTGCTGCGCCTGGCGCTCGCCTGCACCGAAGCCGGTGGCACGCCGAACCGGCGGGTGGTGGAGGCGATATTTCGCCATGTCTGGTGCAGCGGCGGTGCGGACGCGAACGACCCGGCGCGTTGCGAGGCCCTTGCCAAGACGCTTGCGCCGCAGCGCGACGCGCAAAGCCAGCCGGTCAAGGACGAGCTGCGCGCCGCTGGGCAAGAGGCACTTGCCCTTGGCGTTTTTGGTGTGCCGACGATCGAGCTAGAGGGGCGGCTGTTTTGGGGGCTGGACAGCTTGCCGATGGTTGCCCAATGCCTGGGGGGCGAGGCCTGGTTTGGCCAGGATTGGACTATTGCCGGGGCGCCGCGCCCCGGCCTGAAGCGCGCCGGCTGACGCCGTCTGCGAGGCTCAGCGCCGCCAGCGCCAAGCGCTGCGCAACGCGTCCCAGGCCTGGGCGGATTGCGGGTCCTGCTCGCGCACCACCGCCGCGTAGCGACGCCACACCACGAATACCAGGCTGAGCATCAGCGCGAGCAAGGTGCTGGCGATGACGATCAGGGCGCGCGAAGGCTTCGACTTGCGATCCGGCGGCAGCGCCTTGTCGACCTGTTGCAGCACCGGGCCTTCCTTGGCTTCATCGAGTTTCGCGATTTCGAACTGGCGCACCATCGACTCGAGCAGGGTCTCCTGCAGCTTGAGCTCGCGCCGAGCGCGCACGTACTCGATGGCTGCTTCCGGAATTTTGCCCACCGGAATATCGACCGAACTGCCCGTGGCGCGGCCGCGCGACGTTTCCATTCGCGCCAACTCCGAGCGCAAGGCCGCGAGTTCCGAGTTGAGCTTGAGTACATCCGGGTTCTCGCCGGTCGCCGCGGTGCGCAACACTTTCAACTGCACCTCGCGCTCGGCGATCATCGCGCGCAATTGCGCCGCGCCGCCGATCAACGCTTCGGCCTGTTTGTCGAGCACGATCACACCCGACTTTTCTTGCACCGCGCGCAGCCCGAGTTCGGCCTTGACCAGGTTTTCCTTGATGTCCTTGAGCTGTTGCTCGAAGAAGACGCGGCGCAACTGGGCTTCGGAAACCGCGAGACGACCGAGCAGCTTGGTGATTTCGCTCGCGTGCGCATTGGCCAGCTCGGCGGCGAACTTCGGATCCTCGTCGTCGACTTCGACGCTGATCACGCCGCTCTTGCGGTCGGATGCGACGCGCACCATCGAAGGCATCGACTTGCGCAGCGCTTCGTAGGTCTTCAGCTCGTAGCGTGTCTTCAGGTCGAAGCGCGTGTCCAGGGCGCGCAACACGCTGTCGCTCTTGAGCAGGGCGACAAACAACTCGTCAGGCGTCTTCGCGCCCAGCCCCGCGCCCAATCCACCCAGCGCTCCGAGCGCCGCCAGCGCCGCCGACGCGCCGCCGCTCTGCTGCGAAGCCGGCGGCAGCAGCGTCGTGCGCGCGGTGAAGATCGGCGGCAGCAGCAGCGCGACCGCGAGCGAGCCGATCGCGGCCAACGACGTGACCGAGGCAATCGTCAACTTGCCTTCGCCAACCCAGGTCAACAAATCGACCAGGCCGAACGACGGACCAAAGTCTTCCTCGGCGGGATGCGGCTCGGTCACGGCGTTCGACAAGTCGTCCAGTTTCATGCCGCGAGTTCAGTTCTTGAGCGAGTTGATCGCGGCGATTCCCAAGCCGAACTGCGCGAAGATCTGCGACCAGTCCTTCAGGTTGCGCACCAGGGCACGGCCCCAGGTTTCGAAGTCCAGTTGGTTCGGCACGATCAGCGCGTCGCCCGGCTGCATGGGTTCGCCTTCGAGCGCATTGTTGCGCCAGAAGCTGCGTTTGTCGCCGGCGTGATTCACCGTGCCGTCGGCGCGCAGGATGAACATGTTGGACGGGTCGGCGGATTCGTCCACCCCGGCGAGCTTGAGGTAGTCGCCGGCGGTGCGGCCGCTCTTCCACAGGAAAGCGTTGCTATTTGCCACAGCGCCGGCCACGGTCACAAACGCCGGCCGGGTGGGCACGCTGATGCGGTCGGCATGGTCCAGCGGCACGTCGGGCAGCGCATCCAGGTTCTTCACGTCGGGGCTGAGTTCGAGCGCGATCCGGCCGTTGGGCTGCAGGCGCGCCAGGCGCGCCATCTGTGCCTGGGTGGCGGCATTGCTCACGGCTGCTGCGTTGGCCCCCGAAACTTCGTCGCGCCGGTTCGCCGCCTCGCGCGCGCCTTGTGTCGCCGACAGGGCTTCGAGCCGGGCCAGCGCGGCGGCAAGATTTTCGCGCTGACGCTGGCGCGTTTCTTCGCGGCTGAATTCCAGCCCGTACAAGTAGGCTTGCGGCGTGAAACCGCCGGCGCGGCCGATCAGGCCCTTCAAGGTTTCTCCCGGCAGCAGTTGGTACACGCCGGGCGAAGACACTTCGCCCTCGACCGAGACCAGGCGCGTCTGGCGCGCCACCGGCACGCGAATGTCTTTCTGGCTGTAGACCGTGACCACGTCGCCTTCCAGCAGTTCGATGTTGTGGGCCGGATCGGCTTGCAACACCGCCTTGCCCAGGTTGAACGGGATGACCTGCGTGCTCAAGTCCTTTTCGATGAGGCGCTCGACGACGGCGTAGTCCCAATTCAGCTCGTCAAACAGCGCGGCAGGGGACTTTTTCGCGCGGTTCGCTACAGCGATGTCTTCATCGCGCTCCGTGGCTCTGCGCGACCGTCGCGGTGCGCGGCCCAGCGCTTCGTTGCCGTTAACGCTTGAATCGAACCGAGCCCCGGGCGCGAAGCGTTCATCCTCGTCCGGATCCAGCATCTGCACGAGCAGATTCTTGCGCCGGTAAAAGTCGGGCGAGATCAGCGCCTCGCGGTCCGGAATCAGGTCGCGGATGCGCATGCCCGGGCGGTGCGGGTAACGCAAGGGCTGCGCGACATGGCCCTTCAGCGTCACTGCATTCGCAAAGCGCGGCGAGATGGCGAGCAATGTGAGCAGGTCGCCGTCGCGCAGCAGCTTGAGCAGGCCAACGTCGTCGAGCCGGAACTCTTCAACGTAGCGCGCCGCCTGTTTGAACGCCCCATCGACGCGCTCGAGCTGCGCGCGGCCTCGATCGGCGAGCACCGGCGCGCCGCCGGCGTAGCGCAGCACGTCGCGCACCGTTTCGCTCGAGCTCTTGAGTTCGTAGATCGCCGGCACTTCGAGCGCGCCGCTCAGAGCGACGCGCGGCCCGACCGCCTGGAACAGCACCACGTCGCCTGCGGCGAGCTGGGTGTCTCGCGACTTGTCGCCGAGCACCAGAAAGTCGTAGAGGTCAAGCTCGGTCACGTCCTTGCCATCGCGGCGCAGCACCACCCTGCGCATCGATCCATGAGGTGCCGGACCACCCGTCAATGCGATCGCCGACAACAGCGTCGCCTGCCCTGGCAGGTTGTAGACGCCGGGGCGCTGCGCGGGCCCGACGACGTAGACCTTCACGCCACGCAACTGGCCGAGCGAGACGCTGAGGTTGAAGTTGGTGTACAGACGCGATATCTGCGCGCGCAGCAATTTTTCGAGGTCGGTCGCCTTGACGCCGGCAACGCTGAAGCTGCCGACCTTGGGCAGGTTGAGCATGCCGTTGCGATCCACCGTGCTGCGGTAGTCAACGTCGATCGAACCCCAGGCGCGCAGCACGACTTCATCGCCCGGGCCGAGCGTGTAGTCGGCCGACACCGGCACGTTCTCGGGCGCCGCCAGGCCTTCGGTGGCGTCGCTGAAAAAACTCGCGCCGAAGATCGGCAAGAGGCGACCCGTCGCCCCTTCGATGAACTTCTGAAATTCGCTCGGTCTCGGCGCAATCGGGTCGGCGCGCCGCAACTGCAAATCGGGTTGGTTCGGCAAGGCGGGCGCGGCGGGGCGAGCCAAGCCGGGCTGGCCGATGCCTTGGGCCTGCGGAGCGCCCGTGCCGACACAGGCGCCTGCGCCGCTCGGGCGCGACGAAGTGCCTGCGCTGTCACGCGGCCGGCCGGGTTGTGCTGGGGTGTAACCCGGGGCGTTGAAAGTGCCACCGGCCTTTGGATCGTCAGGCGACTGAGCGTTCGACTCGCTGCACAGGCACAGTGCCAGCAGCACACTGAATGAAACGGATTGGGAAACTGTCATTCGGGGCCTGGCCGGGTATCGATTGAACGCTGTCGAACGGCGCGTGGGCAGCGCGGCAATGCAAGACGCGGCCACACGCGCCACCGGAAGCCGACCAGCGCGCGATGTTAGCGGATGCCCGTGGGGGCGACGCGGGATGGCTGAGTGGCGGGGCGAAGCGCCTGCATATGACTGCCGCCCAGGCAAGGTCGCCCAAAGCCATGCCGCAAAAAGAAAACGCCTGCGACCGCATTCAGCGCGGCGGCAGGCGTTGCACTTGCCGGAGGGCGTTCGTTTCGGCGCTGCCGCGAAGAAATCTCGCGGCAGCGCGCGCCGACCTTACTCCTTGCGATAGTCGTCGTGGCAAGCCTTGCAGGCCTTGCCGGTTTCGCCCACCGCTGCCTTGATCGTGTCGATGTTGCCGGTCTTCGCGGCGGTGTTGAGCTTGACCATTTCTTCCTGCATCTTTTCGGCCAGACGCTTCACTTTGTCCATGTCGGTCCAGATGGCCGGTTTGGCGCGCGTATCGCCTGTGTCAGTGCCCGGCAGGAACGCGACGTAAGGAAGTATGGACATCGACGTCGCGATCTGAGCGCTGTCGGCGGCAACTTTGGCGTCAAACGGCACGCGTCCATTGGCCATCGCGGCGACTCGACCGAAGTGCGTTCCCATCACGGTGAAGACCGCCTTGCGGTACTTGATGGCGTCTTCGGGCTTGGCGAACTGTGCCGCGGCGGGCAGGGCGGTGGCGACGGCCAGAACAGCGGCAGCCAGTGTCATCGTCGTACGCAGTACTTTTCTCATTGAAGTCTCTCCTGGGGGTAAGTCGGGTTCGGATGGGGGCCGAACGAGCCCACTGTTGGGCACAGCGGCTCGATACAGCGCGCCGAAGTGTACGAAATGAAGATGACGACTATTCCCAACCTCGGGAAAACCAGCGATTCGCGCGGGATGCGTCGATCTTGAGTTAACCTTTGCGCCGATGAAGCAAGGGGATGGTGCATGACGGGAGCCCCGCGCAGGGTGCGGGTCTGGGACCTTCCGACGCGCGTCTTTCATTGGCTGCTCGCGGCAGGCGTGATCGGCTCGGTGGTCACGGCCAAGATCGGCGGAAACGCGATGGCCTGGCACTTTCGCTTCGGCTATCTGATCCTGACACTGCTTGCGTTTCGGTTTCTGTGGGGCATGTTCGGCGGGCGTTGGTCGCGCTTCGCGAGTTTCATCTACGCACCGGCGACGCTGTTGCGCTACCTGCGCAACCAGCATCGGCCTGAGGAGCACCTGGATGTGGGCCACAGCCCGCTTGGGGCGGGTTCCGTCTTTGCCCTGCTCGGATTGCTGTTGCTGCAGGTCGGCACGGGCTTGTTCGCCGACGACGAGATCGCGAGTTCGGGGCCGCTGGTGCGCTTCGTTTCATCGGCCACGAGCAGCCTGGCCACGGGGTGGCACAAGAACTTCGGGCAGTGGATCATCATCGGCCTGGTGCTGCTGCACCTGGGTGCGATCGCTTTCTATCGCTGGCGCCGTGGCCGCGATCTGGTGGGCCCGATGCTCAGTGGCGACAAGCTGCTGGCAGGCGATGTGCCCGCCTCGGCCGATGGCACGAGCCGTCGCGCGCTCGCGCTGATGCTTGCCGCTCTGTGCGGCGCGATCGTCGGCTGGGTCGTGAGCCTGGGCGGATAGACTCAGCAGTGGCACAAACTCTCAGCCTCTGACGCCACCCGTGCCGCGCGCGGCGCGCCGCTGCCGATGCCTCACCCTGAAATCAAACTCATCACGCCGCAATTGCCGGAGTTGCTCGATGTGGCACGCGGCTTGTTCCGCGAATACGCGCTCAGCCTGTCGGTCGACCTCTGTTTTCAGAACTTCGAGGCTGAACTCGCGCACCTGCCGGGCGAGTACGCAGCACCTGGCGGGCACTTGCTGCTGGCGTTCGTGGACGGCCAGGCGGCAGGGTGCGGCGGATTTCGCGCCCTGCCCGACGTGGACCACGCGAACGCCTGCGAAATGAAGCGGCTCTTCGTGCGGCCGGCGTTTCGCCGCTTCGGCCTGGGCCGCATCTTGGCGCAGCGCCTGATGGACGAAGCCCGCGGCAGCGCATACTCGGCGATGCTGCTCGACACGCTGGACGACATGGAAGCCGCGCGAAGCCTGTACGCGTCGCTCGGTTTCGAAGAGACGGCCCCCTACTATTTCAATCCGATCCCCGGCGCGCACTACCTCAAGGCCGAACTGTCCTGATCGGACTCCCCCGAGACCCCATGACGCAACACAGTCAAGCCACATTCGAATTGCATGCCGGCGCCTTGCGTCTGGCGCTTCGGCCCGACCTGGGCGGCAGCATCGCGGGCCTCTGGCACCGCGACACCGCCGTGCTGCGCTCCAGCGACCCCGCGCGCCTTGCGGGTGCTCGAACGTCGGGGTGTTATCCGCTCGTGCCCTATTCGAACCGCCTCGCGTACCGGCGTTTTCGTTGGAAGGGACACGACTACACGACGGCGCCGAACTTCGACGCGAACCCGCATTCCGTGCACGGCGTCGGCTGGCTGCGCGCCTGGGAGTTGACGGCCTCGAGCGCGGTCGACGTGGCGCTGCGCTACCGACACGAAGCCGACGCGCACTGGCCCTTTCCGTTCGAGGTGAGCCAGCATTTCAACCTGTCGCCCAGCGGGCTGCGCGTGCAAATGCAGTTCACGAACACGGCGCCCATCGCCCAGCCGGTGGGCCTGGGCTGGCACCCGTATTTTCCGAAGCGCGGGCGCAGCCGGCTGCACGCCGAACTGTCGGATCGCTGGGACAGCGACGCCACCCAGCTCCCGGTTCGAAAGCATGCGCAGCCCGGCATCGACAGCGACATCGCGCACCTGGACTTCGACAACTGCTTCGACGGCTGGCGCGGGCCGGCGCGCATCCGCGACGAAAAAGTGACACTGCAGTTGACGTCGTCCGAGCAGCGCCTGGTGATCTACACGCCGCGCGACAAGGAGTATTTTTGCGTCGAGCCGGTCAGCCATGTCAGCAATGCGATCCACATGGCCGACCCGGCGGCGCACGGTTTGCGGTCCGTCGATCCGGGCGACACGTTGCAGGCCTGGATGCAGATCGACATCGCGATGGTCTGATCGCGAGGCCGGACCCACGGGTTTGCACGTATAATTTTTGGCTGTACTGAAATTGTTCGTGTCCCGCGCCATGACAGAACGACCCGCCAATGGCCTGGCGCGCAGGGGGTTTGAAGACGAGTTGGACGTTTCCGCAGTGCGGGCGCTGACGCGCGAAGAGGCGCAAGCGCTGCGGGCAAGGATTCCCGGGGTGTCGCCCTGGCGCGTGGTTGCCACGCAGCTGGGGGTTGGCGCCGCGGTGGCGCTGCTGG
Organism: Burkholderiales bacterium; assembly: GCA_031419535.1. Classification (GTDB taxonomy): domain Bacteria; phylum Pseudomonadota; class Gammaproteobacteria; order Burkholderiales; family Burkholderiaceae_C; genus JAEMQF01. Next base: position 16,475 of record JANOLA010000651.1, read on the forward strand.
CGTGGTGGGTCAGCGGCGCCGTGCATGTGCTGGGGTCGGCGCTGTATGGCACGGCCGTCGCGGTTGTGCCGGGTGCCTTGTTGGCGCGCGGCGTGACGCGCAAGCTCCCAGGCGTTTCGCCGATCGCCAGTGGCGTCAGCGTGATGTCCTGGAGTCTGGTGAAAATCGGAGTCTCGGTGCTGATGCTGGTGTTGGCGCCGAAGGTGGTTCAGCCCTTGAGCTGGCCGGCACTGCTGGCCGCGCTCGTGCTGTGTATACAGGTGTACTGGCTCGCGCTGTTGTGGCGCGGTCGGTGAACGAACAAGACGAGACTGAACAAGATGGCAGCCGAAGGCCAAGCACTCACCGCCGGTGACTACATCGTTCACCACCTGACCCACTTCCAGACCGGCAAGCCCAAGGGTCTGGTCGATTTTTCGGTCATCAATTTCGATTCGATCGCGTTCTCCGCGCTGCTCGGCGTGCTCGGTTGCTGGCTGCTGTGGCGCGCGGCGAGCAGCGCAACTGCCGGTGTGCCGGGGCGCTTTCAGGCCGCGGTTGAAATCCTGTTCGAGATGGTGGAGAGCCAGGCCAAGGGCATCGTGCACAACGCGAACAGCCGCAGGCTCGTGGCGCCGCTCGCGCTCACCGTGTTCGTCTGGATCTTTCTGCTCAACGCGATGGATCTGCTGCCGGTGGATCTGCTGCCGCTGCTGTGGCAGTGGATCTACAGCGCCGCCGGGCACGACGCATCGCACGCTTACCTGCGGGTGGTGCCAACGGCCGACTTGTCGATCACGATGGGCTTGTCCGTCGGCGTGCTCATCCTGTGCCTGGTCTACAACGTAAAGATCAAGGGCTTAAGCGGTTGGATCCACGAACTCTTCGCCGCGCCGTTCGGCGACCACTGGGCGCTGTACCCCTTCAACTTCGCGATGCAAGTGGTCGAGTTCGTCGCCAAGACGGTCTCGCACGGCATGCGGCTGTTCGGGAACATGTATGCCGGCGAGCTGATCTTTCTGCTGATCGCATTGCTCGGCGGCGCATTCACCTTATCGTTCAGCGGATTTGCGTTGGGCGCCCTGCACATCATCGCCGGCACCGTGTGGGCCATCTTCCACATCCTGATCATCACCTTGCAGGCGTTCGTGTTCATGATGCTCACGCTGGTCTATGTGGGCCAGGCCCACGACTCTCACTGATTCGGCGCTCGCCGCTGCGTCATCCGTTTTCCTTTCAATCAACTACACACTGGAGTCAACATGGAACTCATCGGTCTCGTCGCCCTCGCGGCAGGTCTCATCATCGGTCTGGGCGCAATGGGTGCGTGCATCGGCATCGGCGTGATGGGCAGCAAGTACCTCGAATCGGCGGCGCGCCAGCCCGAGCTGATGGGCGAACTGCAAACCAAGATGTTCCTGCTGGTCGGCCTGATCGACGCCTCGTTCATCATCGGCACGGGCATCGCGCTGTGGTTCACCACGGCCAATCCGTTCCTCGCACAGCTCGCGAACCTGCCCAAGTAATAACGCCGGCCCCTGCCGCCGCTTGCGGCGGCACCCGCCATTAGCCGAAGCCACTCATGAGCATTACCGCCACATTCATCTTTCAGATGATCGTGTTCCTGATCCTGGTCTGGTTCACGATGAAGTTCATCTGGCCGCCGATCACCGCCGCGCTCGACGAGCGCGCGAAAAAGATCGCTGACGGCTTATCCGCCGCCGACAAGGCCAAGGCCGAGCTGAGCAATGCGAATCGGCGCGTCGAAGAGCAACTCGCGACGGCGCGCACGCACGCCACGCAGCGCCTGGCCGACGCCGAGCGCCTGGCGCAGTCGATGATCGAAGAAGCGAAGGCGCGCGCCAGCGAAGAAGGCGCGAAGATCGTCGCCGCGGCCAAGGCCGAGGCCAAGCAGGAGTCCGTGAAGGCGCGCGAGAGCCTGCGCGAGCAGCTTGCCTCGCTGGCCGTCAAGGGGGCTGAGCAGATTCTCAAACGGGAAGTCAATGCCGGCGTTCACGCCGAATTGCTGACGCGTCTGAAGGCCGAGCTTTGACCATGAGCCGCCAAGCTCGCATTCGCTCGTTGTCGCCAAAGGGATCGCGCCATGGCTGAACTTGCCACGATCGCGCGGCCCTACGCCGAAGCGCTGTTCAAGGCGGCCGGCGGCGCCGAGCATGCCGTGCTGGTCGGCCAGATCCAGGCCTTGGCCGATGTGGCCGGCGACGCGCAATTGCGCCAGTTCGCCGACAATCCGAAAGTAGGTGCCGAGCAGGTGTTCACGCTGATCGTTGGCGTGATCAAGACGCCGATTTCCGACGCCGCGAAGAACCTGCTGCGCATCGTCATTGACAACGGCCGGCTCGCCGCTTTGCCGGCGATCGCCGAGCAGTTCCAGGCCCTCGTCAATGCGCGCTCCGGCATTGCCGACGCGGTGATCCACAGTGCCTTCCCGATCGCGCCGGCGCAACTGGCCGAAGTCGTGCCCGCGCTGGAAAAGCGCTTTGGCCGCAAGCTCAATCCGAGCGTCGTGCTCGCGCCAGATTTGATTGGCGGGATTCGCGTCGTCGTCGGCGATGAAGTGCTGGACACCTCGGTGAAAGCGCGCCTCGAACAAATGAAGGTGGCCTTGACGGCGTGAAGCGCGTCTGAGCCCCTGAACACCCGAACCTAACCCTTCATCCAACCTGCAAAGCTGCCTGTAGCCGCAAGCCGCGCAGACCGGAGATCAGACATGCAACTCAATCCCGCCGAAATTTCCGAACTGATCAAGAGCCGCATCCAGGGCCTCAGCGTCTCCGCGGACATCAAGAACCAGGGCACGGTGGTCTCGGTCACCGACGGCATCGTGCGCGTGCACGGCTTGTCCGACGCGATGGCCGGTGAAATGCTCGAGTTCCCCGCCACCGCGAGCGGCCAGCCCACCTACGGCCTGGCGCTGAACCTAGAGCGCGACTCGGTCGGCGCCGTGATTCTGGGCGAGTACGAGCACATCTCGGAAGGCGATACCGTCAAGTGCACGGGCCGAATTCTGGAAGTGCCGGTCGGCCCTGAGCTGATCGGCCGTGTCGTCAACGCGCTGGGCCAGCCGATCGTCGGCAAGGGCCCGATCAACGCGAAGCTGAGCGACGTGATCGAGAAAGTGGCGCCGGGCGTGATCGCGCGCCAGTCGGTGAGCCAGCCGGTGCAGACCGGTTTGAAGTCGATCGACTCGATGGTCCCCATCGGCCGCGGCCAGCGCGAGCTGATCATCGGCGACCGCCAGACCGGCAAGACCGCGGTGGCGATCGACACGATCATCAATCAGAAGGGTCAGAACATGACCTGCGTCTACGTCGCGATCGGCCAAAAGGCTTCGTCGATCAAGAACGTCGTGCGCGCGCTCGAAGCGAACGGCGCGATGGACTACACCATCGTCGTCGGCGCGTCGGCCTCCGAATCGGCG
>JANOLA010000652.1:0-14446 GCA_031419535.1 Burkholderiales bacterium
CGAAAACCCGACATCACTTCGTCCAGGATCAGCAACGCTCCGTGCTTCGTGCACAGCTCGCGCAAGCGGCGCATGAAGGGCACGCTGGCGCGCACGAAATTCATGTTGCCGGCGATCGGCTCGATCACGACGCACGCCAGCCCCGGCCCGTGCAGGCTGAAGGCATCTTCGAGCTGCACGATGTTGTTGTACTCGAGCACCAGGGTGTGCTGCACGACTTCGGCGGGAACGCCGGCGCTCGTGGGGTGGCCGAATGTCGCCAGGCCGGAACCGGCCTTGACCAGCAGGGCGTCGGCATGGCCGTGGTAGCAACCTTCGAACTTGACGATCTTGCTGCGGCCGGTGGCACCTCGCGCCAGGCGCAGCGCGCTCATCGCCGCTTCGGTGCCGGAGCTGACGAGGCGCAACTGGTCGATGCCAGGCACGACCGCGAGAATTTCCTCGACCAGCTCGATTTCGCGCTCGGTCGGCGCACCGAACGACAGGCCTTGCGTGACGGCGCGTTGCACCGCGTCCAGCACCGCGGGGTGGCCGTGGCCGAGGATCATCGGGCCCCAGGAGCCGATGTAGTCGATGTAGCGCTGGCCCTGCACGTCGAACATGTAGGCGCCGCTGGCGCGGGCGATGAAACGCGGCGTGCCACCCACCGCGCGAAAGGCGCGCACGGGTGAGTTCACACCGCCGGGGATGACGCGCTGAGCGCGCTCGAACAGTTCGCTGTTGCTGGGTTTCATGGCGGGAAGGTGGGTTGCGGTGAGGCCCGGTGCGCAGGCGTTGGCTGCGGCGCGTGGCGCGCTCAATGCACGTGTCGCGGGCCCTTGGGCGCCTTGTCGTCTTCTTCGGCGTCGGGCCCTTCGGCGCCGTCTTCGTCGTCGCCGGGCGGAACCGCCCAGAAGAATCGATCCGGAATCACATTGCCCATGCCGGGACGAAAACCCGCGTCGAGTGCCTGATCGAGAAACGCCAGCGCTTCGCCGACGGCGGCGTGCAGTTCCGCACCCGAGGCGAGCAGCGCCACCAGTGCGGCCGACAAGGTGTCGCCGGCACCGACGAAGCTGACTTCGAAGCGCTCGAACTTTTCGCCGGTGATCGCGCCCTGCGGCGAGGCCAGCACATTGTCGACGAACTGGTCAGGCAATGGCACGCTGCTCACGAGCACGAACTTGGTGCCATGCGCGGCGGCGGCGACCGCGAGCTCGCGCGGCGACGCGGGCCGGTCGCCTTCCCACTCGGGCAACAGGAAGTCGGTCAGCGTCTGGTGGCTGCCCACCAGCACTTCGGTTTGCGGCAGCACGAGTTCGCGAAACGCGTCGTGGTAGGCCTGCTGCGCGTCTTCTTCGACCCACGACAAGTTGGGCAGGTAGGCGACGAGCGGTACATCGGGATAGTCGGAGATCACTTCGGCCACTGCGCTCACGCCTTCGGCCGAGCCAAGAAAGCCGACCTTCCAGGCGCCGATCGACAAGTCTTCGAGGATGGTGCGCGCTTGTTCGACGATGATTTCGGCATCGATCGCGTGGTGATCGAAGACTTCGGCGGTGTCGCGCATCACGATGCTGGTGACGACCGGCAGGGCATGCGCACCCATCGCAGCGATCGTCGCCACGTCGCCGGCAATGCCGCCGGCGCCGCTGGCGTCGCTGGCGTTGAAGCTCATCACGCAGGCGGGTGCCGGCTGCTCTTGCACGGGGCCCGATTCGTCTTGCACTTGCGGCGATTCAGAGGTCATGGGATGCGGTCTCGAAGACGCACAAAAGGGGCTTGACGATTTCCCGGCGAACCTCAGGCCGAACGTGAACAATATGGCGCAGGTGCCTGTGGCGCCGTCATTTTGCGCCAACCTGCGTGGCTACAATCGGCCAGCATTGTAGTAACCCTGTAGGGTGCCGTGACCGAACCCAAGACCTGGATGTGCCTGATTTGCGGTTGGATTTATGACGAGGCAGCGGGCGACTTGGAACATGGTATCGCGCCGGGAACGTCTTGGGCCGCGGTGCCGATGAACTGGACCTGTCCTGAGTGCGGAGCACGCAAAGAAGACTTCGAAATGGTGCAGATTTAATGGGAATCGCGGCGGCCCAGTCGACGCCAACGCCGGGCAAAGAGGAGAACGCTGGGTGAGCACACAAGCCCCGACGGGTGCCAAGGGCATCAAGGTCCTGGTGATCGACGACAGCAACACGATTCGCCGCAGCGCGGAGATCTTCCTCAAACAGGGCGGCTACGAAGTGCTGCTCGCGGAAGACGGATTTGACGCGCTGTCCAAAGTGAACGACCACGACCCCGACCTGATTTTCTGCGACATCCTGATGCCGCGCCTGGACGGCTACCAGACCTGCGCCATCATCAAACGCAACGCCAGATTCGCGGACCTGCCGGTGATCATGCTGTCGTCCAAGGACGGCCTGTTCGACAAGGCGCGCGGCCGAATGGTCGGTTCCGAAGACTATCTGACCAAACCATTCACCAAGGACCAGCTGTTGGCTGCCGTGGAGCAGTACAGCCGCGTGGCGCGGGCGCACTCCGCCTGATGCGGCAACGCGTGATCGACCATTTCCACCCAAGGCGCCGCCGTGGCGGCGCTACAAGGAGGGCTAGAGCATGACTGTCCAGAAGATACTGGTCGTGGACGACTCGAAGACGGAGTTGCACTTTCTGTCGGACTTGCTGAGCAAGAAGGGCTACGCGGTTCGCACCGCTGAAAACGCTGACGAAGCCATGCGCCGATTGGGTGAAGAAACGCCCGATGTGGTGTTGATGGACGTCGTGATGCCGGGCCAGAACGGCTTCCAGTTGACACGCGCGATCACCCGCGATCCTCGGTATTCCAAGGTGCAGGTCATCATGTGCACCAGCAAGAACCAAGAGACCGACAAGGTCTGGGGAATGCGTCAGGGTGCGCGCGACTACATCGTCAAGCCGGTCGACGCCGAGCTGTTGTTGGCAAAGATTCGCGCCTTCGACTGAGCCGGCCCACTTCCGCGGCCCACGCCATTTGCAACGGACTGCCCTGAATGGCCAACAAGGAAGCCCTGCGAGAACTTCAAAGACGATTGTCGGAGCGGCTGTCCGCGGTGCGGTCAGCGCCGCAGACGGGCAAGTCCTGGCTGGCGGTGGAGTGCGGGGGGCGCGGGCTGTTGTTCCCGTTGCGCGAGGCGGGTGAAATCTTTCCGATGGCCGGCCTGCAGCCGGTCCCCCATTCCCAGAGCTGGTTCCTCGGCGTCGCCAATTTGCGGGGCCACTTGCACGGCGTGGTTGACCTTGCGCGATTCCTTGGCCTGGAGTCGAGCCAGGCCAACCGCGAACAGGCGCGGCTCGTCGGGTTCAATCCCCAGTCCAATTTGAACTGCGCCATGCTGGTGGACCGCTTGTCGGGCCTGCGCAGCGAGGAACAGTTGACCGCGGAAAAAGACGATCCGGGTTCGCGCCCGCCCTTCGTTGGGGCACGCTACCGCGACGCCGCCGGGCGCATTTGGCAAGAACTCAATCTGCTGGAATTGGCGGGGCACGATATCTTCCTGAGAATCGCCGCCTGATTCTTCCAAGCGTCGCCATCGACGCATGACGGATTTCAAGAGGGTTTTATGAGCTTGCTGAACAAGATCAAAGGCTTGACCCAAAGGCCCGAAACCGCGCAACCCGCTGCGTTGGTGCCGGAATTGCGTCTGGCCAAGGGCGCAGGCGGCACGTCGCGCGGCGCCAACGTCGAGCGGCTCAAGCCGGTCAAGACGGGCCGCGGTTCGGCGCCGGCCAAGTCGAATTCGAGCCGCGCATCGACCTTTTCCGCGGCGACCCAGCCGCAGGGATCGGGTTTCGACACGTCGATCATTTCCGAGGCCGCGCCTTCGCAGATCACGGAATTCCCCGATACGCACCAGCAGTCGCGTTTGCTCGGCACGGAGGAGGCCGGCAGCGGCTTGCCCTTCATCGGCCGCAGGCCCTCTGCCGAGCAGCGCAAGATCCTCATCGGGATCGGCGCGTTGGGCTTGGTCGGGCTCATCGTCACCACCGTGCTGGCGTTCAACAACGCGAATCGAAACGCGGCGCAAGTCGGTGCGACCGGCCAGGCCGAGGTGCAATCGCAACGTCTGGCGAAGGCCACGCTGCAAGCCTTGTCCGGCAATGCGAAGGCGTTTCCCGAGGTTCGTGAGAGCGTCGAGACGCTGATGCAAAACATGCGCGGCTTGCGCACCGGCGATGGCCCGGTGGCCGCCGCGCCGGCGGCCGTGCAGCCAGCGCTCGAGTCGATCGCGGGATTGGCGGACCGCGCCGAGAAGAGCGCCAATGTGGTGATCGCGCAGCAGAAGAACTTGACGATGGTGGGGCAGGCGCTGCGCGCGATCAACCGTCAGTCGTCGGACTTGCTCGAGATCGCCGAAACCATCTCCGCATTGAAGCTGCAACAAAACGCCACGCCGGCGGAACTGTTCGCCGTCGGCCAATTGGTCATGCTGACGCAGCGCCTGGGCAAGAGCGCCAACGAGTTCATGACGCTCGAAGGCGTGAGCCCGGAGGCGGTGTTCCTGCTGAGCAAGGACTTGAACCTGTTCCGCGAACTCGCGCAGGGCTTGGCCGAGGGCAGCGCCGAAATGCGCCTGCCGCCGACCAAGGACCCTGAAACCAAGGAGCGCCTGGTCGCGCTGCTCAAGGCCTACGAAGAAACGCGCGCGCAGGCTGCATCGATCATGTCCAATCTGCCAGGACTCGTGGCGGCGCGCGAAGCCCAATCCGCGATCATGGTAGACAGCGAACCGCTGCGCAAAGGCATCGAATTGCTGGGCAACCAGCTGGAACAGGAATCGGCGTTCGGCGGGGCGATTCTGATTTTCATGCCGCTTTCGGCGCTGTTGCTCATCGGCGGTGCCGCGGGCATGTTGCGCTTGTACGTTCGCGACCAGTCGGCGCAGGCGACGCTCGCGCAGAACCGGCGCTTGGAGGCCGAACGCCAGGAGCAAGAGGCCAAGCGCGTGAATGACGCCAACCAAGCGGCGATTCTGCGCCTGATGAACGAGTTGCAAACCGTCGCCGAGGGCGATTTGACGCAACAGGCCACGGTAACGGAAGACATCACCGGTGCGATCGCCGATTCGGTGAACTACACCGTCGAGGAACTGCGACAGCTCGTGACCCAGGTGCAGGGCACGGTGGGGCGCGTGACGGAAACGACGGCACGCGTCGAGGCCACGTCCACCGAGCTGCTGGCGGCGTCCTCCGAACAGCTTCGCGAAATTCGCGACACGGGTGAGTCGGTGCTGCAGATGGCCGGGCGCATCAACGACGTGTCGTCGCAGGCGCAGGAAACCGCGCACGTCGCACGCCAGTCGCTGCAGGCCGCGGAGTCGGGCTTGCGCGCGGTGCAGAACACCATCGGCGGCATGAACCTGATTCGCGATCAGATTCAGGACACCTCCAAACGCATCAAGCGCCTGGGCGAGTCTTCCCAGGAGATCGGTGAAATCACGGAGCTGATCTCGGACATCACGGAGCAGACCAACGTGCTGGCGCTGAACGCGGCGATCCAGGCGGCCTCCGCGGGCGACGCCGGCCGGGGCTTCTCGGTCGTGGCCGAGGAAGTGCAGCGTCTGGCGGAGCGCTCGGGCGACGCGACGCGCCAGATTGCCGCGCTCGTCAAGACGATTCAAAGCGACACGCAAGACGCGGTGGGCGCGATGGAACGTTCGACCCAGGGCGTGGTTGAGGGCGCGCGCCTGTCCGACGCCGCGGGCAACGCGCTCGGCGAAATCGACCGCGTCTCGCGCCAGCTGGCCGACCTGATCGGGCAGATCTCGAACCAGGCGCTGAGCGAAGCGCGTCTGGCCAACGTAGTCGCGACCAACATTCAGCATATTTTCGCGGTGACGGAGCAGACCGGCGAAGGCACGCGGTCCACCGCGCAAATGGTGCGCGAACTTTCCAAGACCGCTGAAGAACTGAAACAATCGGTGGCACGATTCAAGGTCGGCTGAGCCTCTGAGGTCAAGGCCGAGGGCGATGGCGCCCAAGACCTCGCACTGCGCGCATCAATGAACCTACAACAATGAGCCAGCCAACCGATGACTTGAGCGCCCTGGCGTGGGTCCATGAGGAGGTGCGGCGTTCGCTCGACAACGCCCACAAGGCGCTGCGCCGCTTCATCAAGGAAAGCGAAGCGGCGGCGAAGTCCGATGTGGATTCGGTCGACCCCTCGGTGCTGCGCGGCGCGAGGGTGCAGATTCACCAGTGCGTGGGTGCGCTCGATCTGGTGGGCATGGCCCCGCTCGCGACACTGCTGCGCGCGAGCGAAGCTGCGGTGCTGCTCTACGTCTCCAAGCCGCACAAGCTCAACATCAAGGCCGTGGAGGACATCGAGCACGCGTCATTCGCGCTGCTCGACTACACCGGCCGCGTGCTCGGCGGCAAGTCGGTGTCGCCGCTCGCGCTGTTTCCGCAATACCGCGCCGTGCAGGAGAACGCTGGTGCGGACCGAGTCCACCCGGCTGACCTGTGGAACGTGGCGTGGCGCTGGCTCGAAATGCCCGCCGATGACACGGCGCAGGTGCGCCCGCCCAATGCCGCGATGCGCGCCTCGATCGAGCGGGAACTGCTGGTGCTGGTGCGTGCCGACGAACCCCGCGACGCCGCCAAGCGCCTCAGCGATGCCTTTGCCGGCATCGCGAAGGCGGCCAAACACCCGAAGATCGTCAACTGCTGGAAGCTTGCCGCCGCGGTGTTCGAAGCGCAGGGGCAGGGCCTGCTGCGATTCGACGTGTTCGGCAAACGCCTGGGGTCTCGGCTGCTCGCGCAGTTTCGCAGCTTGGCGAAGGGCGAAATCGACGTTTCGGAACGCCTTGCGCTCGACCTGCTGTTCTTTTGCGCGCAGTCGCGCCCGGCGACCGCGGTGACACCGCGCTTGGCCGCGGCTCGCAAGGCTTACGGCCTGGAGAAGAGCGAACCGATCGACTACGCCACCAGCCACCTCGGGCGTTTTGACCCGGCGTGGGTGACGCAGGCGCGCAAACGCGTCGCGGCTGCGAAGGACACCTGGTCGGCGGTCGCTGGCGGCGAGATGCACCGCTTGAGCGGTTTGGCCGAGCAGTTTTCGCTGGTCGGCGACTCGCTCAAGCGCTTGTTCCCGCTGGGCGAAACGCTCGCGAAGGGATTGAACGACGCGGCGGCTGCGACGCTCGACTCGAATGCCGCGCCGGCGGCGCCGCTGGCGATGGAAGTGGCGACCTGCCTGCTCTACGTCGACGCTGTTCTCGAAGACGCCGACTTTGACCATCCGCAGCAAGCCGAGCGCATCACGCGTCTGGCCCAGCGCATGTTCCAGGTGCGCCAAGGCAAGGCGCCGGAGCCGCTCGAGCCGTGGATGGAAGAGCTGTACCGGCGCGTGTCGGACAAGCAGACGATGGGCAGCGTGGTCCAGGAACTGCGCGCCTCGCTGTCGGCAGCCGAAAAGCTCATCGACCAGTTCTTCCGCGACACGAGCCAGCCTGAGCCGCTGGAGCAGGTGCCCAAGCACCTGGCGGCGATGCGCGGCGTGTTGTCCGTGCTCGGCATGGACCACGCCTCGGCGGCCCTGGCGAAGATGCGCGAAGAGGTGAATGGTCTGGCGACCGCCCACGCCGACCTGCCGCATGCGGCGCAGGCTGGGGTGTTCGAACGCCTGGCCGGAAACCTCGGCGCCTTGGGCTTCTTGATCGACATGCTCAGCGTGCAGCCGCAGATGGCCAAATCGCTGTTCGCCTACGACCCCGACGCCGGGCTGCTGCAGCCGATCATGGGGCGACGCGACGACCACTCCGAGCTGACGGCCCACGCTGCGCTGGCCGGGAGTGCGCTCGAGCAACAGCTGATCGATCAAGCGCGGCAACTGGCGAACGACGCGAACAAGAAGGAAGTTTCGGCCGCCGAGCTGGTGCTCGGCTTGGAGCGGCTCGCCCGGGACGCGAGCGCGGCCGACCGTACCGGCCTGGCACGGGCCACGCGCGACGCGCAACAGGCCCTGGTCGACGCCGCCAACGGCGCCGGCGTTTCCGCCGCGCGCGAAATGGTGAGCAAGGCGATGACGGACTTCGTGGCACCGCACGCCGAGGTGGCGACGCTCGAACGCTCCCCCGCGCCCGCCGTCGTGGCACCGAAGGTCGCCGCTAGCGCCGTGGCGCCCAAGGCCGCAGCGGCCCCGAAGGCGGCGATGGCCGAGGGAGTCGAAGACGACGAGTTGCGCGAAATCTTCCTGGAGGAAGCGCGCGAAGTCGTCGGCGACGCCACGAATGCCCTGGCCGAGCTGAGCGACAACCCCGGTGAATTGCCGATCCTGACGACGATCCGACGCGCGTTCCATACGCTCAAGGGCAGTTCGCGCATGGTCGGGCTGAAAGACTTCGGCGAGGCGGCCTGGATCTGCGAGAAGCTCTACAACACCAGTCTGGCTGAACAGCGTGCCGCCGGTCGGGACTTGCTGCAGTTCACCCAGTGGTCGTTGCAGTACCTCGGCAAATGGGTGGAGGAGATCGCCGCGCGGCGTCCTCACGAGTACAGCTCCGGCGCCGTCGAGGCGCGCGCGCTGGAGAAGGCGGGCGTCGATCCAGTCCCCATCCCGAGCGGCGCGGCGGCGCCGAAGAAGGCCGCGCCAACCGCGCCCTCCAAGCCTGCCGCCGGGGCGCTTCCGGCCTTTGAGCCGAGCCAGCCGGCAAGCCTGCCGACGCTGGAATTTTCGTTCGACCTCGACCTCCCGATCGGCGACGACGCGCCCGCGCCAGCGCGCGCGGCGCCCACGGCACCGGCCCTGCCCGGGCCAGCGGGCGCTTCGGCGTTGCTCGATCCGTTCGACCTCGGCCCAGCCGACACGCTGGAGCTGCCGTCCACGATCGACGAGCCGGTGGCCGACATCGCGATCGAGATGATCGACCTCGACCTGGGCCGGCAGTACGCTGCCGCGGCGCCAAGCAAGCCGAGCGAACCCACGCGCGTGATGGTCGCGGCCGAGCCGCACGCTCCCGATTTGCTGCTCGAACCGCCCGATGCCTCCGGCGCCACGCCCAGCGAGCCGGGTGGGTTCGCGTCGGGCCCGATCCCCTTGCCCGAGGTCACGATCGAGGACGAAGCGCCGCCGCTGACCGATGAGAGCGACGATGAATCGGTCAAGTCGATCGGGCCGCTGCGCATCAGCATCGCGCTGTTCAACATCTACTTGAACGAAGCCGACGAACTGTCGCGCCGCTTGACGACTGAACTCGCCGAATGGGCGATGGAACTGCATCGGCCGATCGGTGAAATTCCGATCGCGCTGGCGCACTCGCTGGCCGGCAGCTCGGCGACGGTCGGATTTGCCCACCTTTCCAACTTGGCGCGCACGCTCGAACACGCACTCACGCGCTCGCAGGCCATCGGCCGCGGCACGCCGCAGGAAGCGCGCCTGTTCGTCGACGCCGCCGAGGAAATTCGGCGCCTGCTGCATCAGTTCGCGGCGGGTTTCTTGAAGGATCCTTCCGTCACGCTGTTGTCAAGGCTCGACGAACACGAACTGAGTTCGGCGCGCTGGCTCGAAGCGGTGACTGCCGCCTCCGACACGCTGTCCCAAACCCGTCCGGCCGGGCTGAGCGATTTGAGCATGGCCGCGCAGCCGCCCGTGATCACGCCCATCACGATTGATCTCGCACCGCAAGCTGCACCTGCACCCGCTGCGCCTCGCCCCAGCGTACCCGCACCGGCCGGCGCGCGCGACAAACCGGCGGCTCGAAATGCGCCGGCACCGCAGAGCGGCCAAGAGTCGGCCGAAGACGAACTGCGCTCGTGGTTTCAACCGTCGGGCTTCATGGAGTGGAAGCCGCTGACTTATCCGCCCAGCGAGTCTTCGGGCGGTTCACTGGGCGACTCACCGAGCAACGCCAAGCGCGAGTCGCAGAGCGACGCACCGGGCATCGAAGCCAGGCCAGTGACGGCGCCGGTTCCGCTGGCCGCTGCCGAAGACCGCCGCCAGGCGCCGCGCCGCGGGCCGGCCATGGCCTCCTCGGGCGAACAAGACGGTGTCGACGACATCGACGCGATCGACGCGGTCGACGCCGAGCTGTTCCCGATCTTCGAGGAAGAGGCTCTCGAGTTGCTGCCTCAGTTGGCAGGCAGTTTGCGCGAGTGGATTACCGCGCCGTCGAACACGTCCCACGCCGATGCCTGCATGCGCACCTTGCACACGCTCAAGGGCGGCGCACGGCTGGCCGGCGCGATGCGTCTGGGCGAGTTGGCGCACCGGCTCGAGACGCGCATCGAACGCATCCTCGCCAAGCCCGCGGCGACGGTGCAAGACATCGAGAGCCTGCAGTCGCATGCCGATACCTTGTCGCAGGTGTTCGACGCATTGCGCCACCGTGATGCCGAGGCCTACGCCGAAGCGGCAGCGGCGATCGCCGAGCCCTCGCAATTCCAGACGCTGGAAGGCACCGCGCCCGCGCCCCTGGGCAGACCCGTCGGCCGCGCGGCCAGCGAAGCCGGCCCAGCGGCGCGCACGCCGACGCCGATCCTCGAGCCACTCGTGCCGATGGCCGAAGTGGCTGCGCCCCCGCTCAGGGCACCCGCGCTCGCGGCCAAGCCGCTACCGCGCCAGGAGCCGCGGGCCGAGCCTACGGTGCGCCCGAATGCGGCGGGCGGCTCGGGCGACGCGTCGTCGGGGATCGACTGGTCCCGGTTCGAGTCTGCGGTGCCGAGCGCCAAGCCCGCGGCTGAGCGCGCCGCGAGCGCGGCGCAATCGGCGGTGCGGGTGCGCACGCCGCTGCTCGACAAGCTCGTCAACCAGGCCGGAGAGGTGAGCATCGCGCGCACGCGCATCGAGTCTCAGGTGACCCTGATCAAGGGTTCGGTCGGCGACTTGACGGAAAACCTGGAGCGGCTGCGCACGCAGTTGCGCGACATCGAGCTGCAAGCCGAAACCCAGATGAGCTCGCGCCTCGAGGCGGCGAAGGTGGCGTCGAAGAATTTCGACCCGCTCGAGTTCGACCGTTTCACGCGCTTCCAGGAAGTGACGCGCAGCATGGCCGAGTCGGTGAACGACGTCGCCACGGTGCAGCGCACGCTGCAACGCTCGCTCGAGAGTGCCGAAGACGAACTGGTGGCGCAGGCACGCATGACGCGCGAGCTGCAAGGCGACTTGCTGCGCACGCGCATGGTGGAGTTCGAGGGCCTGTCGGACCGGCTCTATCGCGTGGTGCGCCAGGCTGCCAAGGAGTTGGGCAAGCAGGTGCGCCTGGACATCGTCGGCGGCTCGATCGAAATCGACCGCGGCGTGCTCGACCGCATCACCGGCGCCTTCGAGCATGTGCTGCGCAATTGCGTGACGCATGGCATCGAGATGCCGCAGGCGCGAAGCAGCGCGGGCAAGGACCCGACGGGGCTGATCGTCGTCACGGTGACGCATGAAGGCAACGAAGTCGCGGTCGAATTCCGTGACGACGGCGCCGGGCTGAACCTGCCGCGCATTCGTGAACGCGGCATCACGCTGGGGGGGTTGGAGGCGAACCAGCCCTACAGCGACGCCGAGCTCGCGAACCTGATCTTCGCCTCGGGGTTTTCCACGGCGTCGAGCGTCACCGAACTCGCCGGGCGCGGTGTCGGCATGGACGTGGTGCGCTCCGAAGTGAATGCGATCGGCGGGCGCATTCGCACCGCGACGCGTTCCAACCAAGGCACCTCGTTCAAGCTGATCCTGCCGCTGACGACCGCCGTGACGCAGGTGCTGATGCTGCGCTGCGGCGCCACCGCCGTGGCGGTGCCGTCGACCTTGATCGAAATCGTGCGCCGCGCGACGCCGGTGGAGATCGACCAGGCGCACACGAGCGGCCTGTATTCGCTGGGCGAACGCCAGATGCCGTTCTTCTGGCTCGGCTCGCTGCTGCAGCTCAGCCCACGGTCCGGCGAAGCGGTTGGCCGCACCCGCACCGTGGTCGTGATCCGCAGCGCGCAGAAACGCATCGCGGTCCAGGTCGACGAAGTGCTGGGCAATCAGGAAGTGGTGGTGAAGAACCTCGGGCCCCAGTTGTCGCGCGTTCCTGGCCTGGCCGGCATCACGCTGCTCGCTTCGGGCGCGGTGGCCTTGATTTACAACCCGGTGGCGCTGGCCACGCTGTACGGCGACCCGGCGCGCCAGGCGACGCTGACGGCGCTGCAAGTGCCGGACGCGGTGGCCGGCGGCACGGCGAGCGATGAGGTGACGCGCGCGCCGATGGTGCTCGTGGTGGACGACTCGCTCACCGTGCGGCGCGTCACGCAGCGCCTGCTGGTGCGCGAAGGCTACCGTGTCGTGCTCGCCAAGGACGGCCTGGATGCGCTGGAAAAACTCGCCGAGGAGCGCCCGCAAGTCGTGCTGTCGGACATCGAGATGCCGCGCATGGACGGCTTCGAGCTGGTGCGCAATATCCGCAACAGCACCAACCTGCGCGACTTGCCGGTGATCATGATCACGTCGAGAATCGCGCAGAAGCACCGCGACCTCGCGGCGGAGTTGGGCGTCGACCACTACATGGGCAAGCCGTATTCGGAAGAAGACCTGTTGTCGCTGATCGCGCACTACACGGCATCGCTGAGCGACGCCTAGAGCCTGTGAAGAGATCGGCGCTCCAGCAGCGGCCGCGCGCGACCCGCCCATGACACCCAGCCCGGCGCAACGCCAAACCCTCGCGTGGATCGGCCTCGCGCTGCTCGGCGTGGCCGGCATCAAGTTGCTGGCGCCGGTGCTGACGCCGTTTCTCATCGCCGCGGTGCTCGCCTACGCCTTGCACCCGGCCGTGGAGTGGCTGGCCGCGCGGCGTGTGCCGCGGGTGCTGGCGGTGGCCGGCGTCGAGGCCGCGGCGATTGCCGCCTTGCTCGCGCTGGTGTTGCTGATCGTGCCGATCATCTCGAAGGAACTGCCGCTGCTGCGCGAGCAGATTCCGCGCCTCGCGGAACGCCTGAACGACGGCTTGTCGCCCTGGCTCGCACAGCTCGGGTTTCCCGCAGGCCTGGACATCGCCAGCATCAAGGCCTTCGTGCTCAAGTACCTCAACGCCAACGTGGAAGACTGGCTCGGCACCCTGCTCAGCTCGGCGCGCATCGGCGGCAGCATCCTGCTGGCGATCGTTGGCCTCGCGATCCTGGTTCCCGTCGGCCTGTTCTATCTGCTGATGGATTGGCCGAGCCTGGTGCAACGCGCCAGAAACCTGATCCCGCCGCGCCTGCGCCCGCGCATCGAAGGCTTCATGGCGGAGTGTGATTCGATGCTCGGGCAGTATCTGCGCGGTCAACTCCTGGTGATGTCGATTCTCGCGGTCTACTACAGCGCGGCGTTGGGGATCGCGGGTTTCGACCTGGCGCTGCCGGTGGGCGTGTTCACGGGACTGGCGATTTTCATTCCTTACCTCGGGTTCGGCATCGGTTTGATCCTGGCGCTCACCGCCGGCGCGCTGCAATTCGGCGGCGCCTACGGGTTGATCGCGGTGGCTGTCGTCTACGGCATCGGCCAGGTCGGCGAAGGCCTGTTCCTCACGCCGCGCCTGGTGGGCAAGCGCATCGGCATGAACCCGTTGATGGTGATCTTCGCGTTGCTTGCGTTCGGGCACCTGTTCGGATTCGTCGGCGTGCTGATCGCGCTGCCGCTCAGTGCGCTGCTGGTGGTGGCGGTGCGGCGCGCGCGCGCGCTGTACCTGGAAAGCCCTCTTTACCGCGGATGATCCCGCGCGGCCCAGGCGGATGAAGCAGCTTCCCCTGCCGATCGGCACCGCGGCGGCGCGCACCTTCGACAATTTCGCCGTCGGCGCCAATGCCGCCATCCTCGCGCATCTGCGCTCGCTCGAGCCGGGCGCCGCGCCGGTGTACCTGTGGGGCTCCACGGGCAGCGGCAAGACGCACCTGCTGCAGGCCAGCGTCGGCCGTCTGCAAGCCGAAGGCGTGCGCTGCGCGAGCTTCGGCGCCGATGTCGGATTGCCCTGGGGTGGCGACGAACCGTGGGGCGCGGCGCTCATCGACGACTGCGATCGGCTCGACGACGCTCAACAACACGCGGCCTTCACCTTGTTCGTCGAGGCCGCGACGAGCCGCACGCTGATCCTCGCCGCCGGGCGATTGCCGCCGGTGGACCTGGCCCTGCGCGAAGACCTGCGCTCGCGCCTGGGTTGGGGCCATGTGCTGGCGGTGCAGGCGCTGGCCGAACACGAGGCGCGCGCCGAACTGCGCCGTGAAGCAGACCGGCGCGGCATCCTGCTCACCGACGACGTGATGGCCTACCTGCTGTCGCGCTTCGAACGCGACTTGAAGAGCCTGTTCGAACTGCTCGACCGCCTCGACCAATTTTCGATGTCGCAACAGCGCGGCGTGACGATTCCGTTGCTCAAGCAGATGCTGTCGCAGGAGCCGTTGCGATGAGCTTCGCATTAGGCGCCGCGGCGATGAGTGTCGCGGCAGGCGCCGGGCTGTGCCTGTTCGACCTGGACGACACGCTGCT
>JANOLA010000653.1:0-3288 GCA_031419535.1 Burkholderiales bacterium
GGCTCGCGAGCCAGTCTCGCGCCGGTTGGGCGTCTTGCCCGTTGACCCAGAACGGATGCCTGCGCATTCTGTCGATGCCGGCTTATCCCAACCCGCAACCCACCGCCCTCGTGGCACAACGCCTCGGAGCCGCCGCCGCTGGCCCCGGCCATCAATTCTGGCCGGACTCGTTGAGCCTGCTCGACCCGGGCAGGCTGCGCTGGGACCGTGTGCTGACCTCGCGCCAGATCACCGACGCCTACCTGCTTGCGTTGGCGCACGCGCATGGCGGACGTCTGGTGACGTTCGATCGCGGCATGTCGACTGACGCGGTGGCAGGTGCCCACAAGAAGAACCTCGTGACGCTGAGCTGAGATCCCACGCCCTTTGCGATCGCGCCCACCATGCAGCAACCCTTCCTGCCTTTCGCCCTGCCCGACATCGGCGACGAAGAAATCGCCGAGGTCGTTGACACGCTGAAGTCGGGCTGGGTGACCACGGGCCCGAAGGCGAAACGGTTCGAAGACGACTTCGCCGCTTTCCTCGGCGCACCGGGATTGCACGCGCTGGCCGTCAACTCGGCCACGGCCGGGCTGCACCTGGCACTGGAAGCGCTGGGCATCGGCCCGGGCGACGAAGTCATCACGACCACGCACACCTTCACCGCCACCGCCGAAGTGGTGCGCTACCTCGGCGCCGATGTGGTGCTGGTCGACATCGACCCTGCAACGCTCTGCATCGATGTGGACAAGGTCGAAGCCGCCATCACGCCACGCACGCGCGCTGTGATGCCGGTTCACTACGGCGGGCTCGCCGCCGACATGCCGCGACTGCTCGCACTCGCCAAGCGGCGCGGCTTGGCCGTGGTCGAAGACGCCGCGCATGCGCTGCCCACCACCTGCGGCGGGAAATTGATCGGCACCCTGGAAAGCGATGCCACCGTCTTCAGCTTCTACGCCAACAAGACCATCACCACCGGCGAAGGCGGCATGGTCGTGACGCGCAACAGCGAACTCGCGCGGCGCATGAAAACAATGCGCCTGCACGGCATGAGCCGCGACGCGTTCGACCGCTTCACCGCCACCGTGCCGAGCTGGTACTACGAGATCGTCTCGCCGGGGTTCAAGTACAACCTGACCGATATCGCGGCGGCGTTGGGGATTCATCAGCTCAGGCGTGCGAACGCCTTTCAGCGCCGGCGTGCCGAGATCGCGGCGTGGTACGGGCGGGCGCTTTCCGGCCTGCCGTTGCAGTTGCCGCCGGACGCAAGTGCCGGGGATCAGCATGCCTGGCACCTTTACGTGGTGCGCTTGGCCGACGCGGCCCCGATCGCGCGCGATGCCTTTATCGAAAGCCTGTTCGCCGCGGGAATCGGCTGCAGCGTGCACTACATCCCGCTGCATTTGCAGCCTTACTGGCGCGAGCGCTATGCGTTGACGCCGGACCAATTTCCGCACAGCCAACATGCGTTCGAGCGCTGCGTCAGCCTGCCGATCTACCCGCGCATGACCGAAGCCGACGTAGATCGCGTCGCGCAGGCCGCGCGCGCTGCATTGCGTGGCTGAGAACGGTATGGCCAAGCGTGGGCTCGATATCTTGGTCGCGGCGATCGGATTGATGCTGCTGTGGCCGGCTTTCCTGTTGATTGCGCTGGCGATCAAGTTTGAGACGCCGGGCCCGATCTTCTTCCGCCAAGAGCGTGTGGGCAGGCATGGCCGGCCGTTTCGCATCTTCAAGTTTCGAACCATGCATGTGCACGATCCGGACACCGCGCGCCAGTTCACCGCGGCGGGCGACCCACGTATCACCCGCGTGGGCGCGTGGCTGCGCCGAACCAAACTCGACGAGCTGGCGCAACTGATCGACGTGTTGCGCGGAACCATGAGTCTCGTCGGCCCTCGGCCCGAAGTACCCCGGTACGTTGCGCTCTATCCACCCGAGGTGCGTGCCAAGGTCCTCTCTGTACGCCCGGGGATCACCGATCCGGCGTCGATTGCGTATCGCGATGAAGCCGTGCTGCTTGCCCGCGCGGCCGACCCCGAACGCGAGTACGTCGAGGTGATCATGCCCGCCAAGTTGCGCTTCGCGCACCACTACGTCGACAGCATGTCGCTGTCCACCGACCTGGGCCTGATCGCCGCCACGCTCAAAGCGCTACTTCGGCGCTGAGCGCACTCCAACCGACATGGACCCGCACCCGACGATCTGGCACCGCCTGGACCGCGCTCTCACGCGGGTGCGTCCGTATCGACAACCGATGTCGATGGTGATCGACGGCCTCGTCGTGGCCGCCTGCTGGAACGCGACCTACCTGTTTCGCCTGGGCTTCGAGCGCTGGCTCAGCGCCAGGCCGTCTTACGATTTCTGGGTCATGCTCGGCGTGGTGCTCGCCTACCTGACGGTGTTCGCCGTGGTGCAGGTTCCACGCGGCATGTGGCGCTTCTCGGGTTTCGGCGAAGTGAAACGCTTGACGCTGGCGTGTGCCGTCGCGGGTGGGCTGTGCACGGTCGTGATTCTGATGGCGCAGTTGAGCAAAGTGCCGCGGGCCCTGCTTGCGTTGCACCCATTCCTGGTCTTGATCGGCTTGTGCCTCGTGCGCGTGACGTACCGCATGGTCTACGAGCATGCCAGGGCGAAGATCACCGGCAGCGACGCCGAAGTGCGCCGCGCCGTCGTGATGGGTGCCGGCGAAGCCGCCGAGCGCCTGCTCGCGACGATCCACGACCAAGGCTGGATCATCCTCGGCCTGCTAGACGACGACCCCGCGAAGCGCGGCGCGCGCATCGGCGGCGTACCCGTGCTCGGCACGCTGGCCGACGTGGCCCGCCCCGAGATCCACGCCGGAGCCACCCACATCGTCGTCGCCTTGCCCGGTGCCAGCGCCGCGCAACGCCGCAAGGCGATCGAGATGGCGGCGGCCACGGCCCTGCCGGTGCTGACCGTGCCCTCGATGAGCGAATTGCTCGACGGCAGCGCACGCATCGAGCGCGTGCGCAGCATTGAGCCAGAAGACCTGCTGGGCCGCGAGCCGGTGCAACTGGACGAAGCGGGGGTGGCCAAGCTGATCTCCGGCAAGACCGTGCTGGTGACGGGGGCGGGCGGTTCGATCGGATCGGAACTGTGCCGCCAGGTGGCCCTGTACGGGCCGACGCGCATCGTGCTGTTCGAATTGAGCGAACTGGCGCTGTATCAAATCGAACAGCAGCTCACCGAACTGCACGATGCGCGTCGGTCCGTACAGGGCCACCTGGCGGCACAGTTCCGATCCGATCGACCCCCCGGCCCCCGTCACCAGCACGGTCTTGCCGG
>JANOLA010000654.1:0-3039 GCA_031419535.1 Burkholderiales bacterium
TCGGATCACTCATGCTCATGACTATTGACTCCTCGTCAGACCGGCTGGGCCAGCCTTACCAGCTCGCCTTAACGACGCCGGGGATATCGCCCTTGAACGCCAGCTCGCGGATCTTGTTGCGACCCAGGCCGAACTTGCGGAAAGTGCCGCGCGGGCGGCCGGTGATGCCGCAGCGGTTGCGCTGCCGCGTCGGGTAGGCGTTGCGCGGCAGCTTCTGCAGCTCGAGCCGGGCGGCGTAGCGGTCTTCGTCGGACTTCTTGGCGTCGTTCGCGAGCGTCTTGAGTTCGTTGTACTTCTTCGCGTACTTGGCGACCAATTGGGTCCGCTTGAGTTCACGCTGGATCAGGGAGACTTTTGCCATCGCGTTCTTTCAGGCCTGGATCAGGCGTTCTTTTCGGTCTTGAACGGGAACTTGAATGCCGCGAGCAGCGCCTTGCACTCCTCGTCGGTCTTCGCCGTCGTCGTGATGCTGATGTTCAGGCCACGCACGGCATCGATCTTGTCGTAGTCGATCTCCGGGAAGATGATCTGTTCCTTGACGCCGATGTTGTAGTTGCCCCGGCCATCGAAGGCCCGTGCGGAGATGCCGCGAAAGTCGCGCACGCGCGGCAGCGCCACCGTGACGAAGCGGTCGAGGAACTCGTACATCTGCGCGCCGCGCAGCGTGACCATGCAGCCGATGGGCACACCGTCGCGAATCTTGAAGCCGGCAATCGCCTTCTTCGACTTCGTGACGACGGGCTTGCGGCCTGAAATCTTGGTCAGGTCGCCGACCGCGCTGTCCATGACTTTCTTGTCGGACACCGCTTCGCTCACGCCCATGTTGAGCGTGATCTTGGTCAGGCGCGGCACCTGCATCGTCGACTTGAAGCCGAACTTCTTCATCAAGTCGGGAGTGACCTTTTCGCGATAGAACTGCTGCAGACGAACCATGGTTGCCTCTTATGCCTTGATCTCTTGGCCGCTGGAGCGAAAGATGCGCACGCCGTTATCCTTGGTCTTGCGTTGCTGTTTCTCCGCGTCGCTCAGCAGCTTGATTCCCACCCGGTCGGCCTTGCCGGTGGCCGGATTGAAGATCGCCACGTTCGACTGGTGGATCGACATCGTCTTGTCGACCACGCCGCCCGTCGTGCCCTTCATCGGATTGGGCTTGGTGTGCTTCTTCACGATGTTCACGCCATCGACGATGACGCGCTCGTCGTCGACACGCTTCGCGATCGTGCCGCGCTTGCCTTTGTCGCGCCCGGTCAGAACGATGACCTGGTCGCCTTTGCGGAGTTTGTTCATTGCTGTTCCTCGAACCGGGCCGCTCAGAGCACTTCGGGTGCGAGCGACACGATCTTCATGAAACGCTCGGTGCGCAGCTCGCGCGTCACCGGGCCGAAGATGCGGGTGCCGATGGGCTCGAGCTTGGCGTTGAGCAGCACGGCGGCGTTGCCGTCGAACTTGACGAGTGAGCCGTCGGCGCGGCGCACGCCCTTGGCGGTGCGCACCACGACGGCGCTGTAGATCTCGCCCTTCTTGACGCGACCGCGCGGCGCGGCTTCCTTGATGCTGACTTTGATCACGTCACCGATGCCGGCATAGCGGCGCTTGGAGCCGCCGAGCACCTTGATGCACATGACGGACTTGGCACCCGTGTTGTCCGCGACATCGAGCCGCGATTGCATTTGGATCATTTTTGACTGTCCCCAACTTGTCCCTCTGTTTCGTCCCATGCGCCATGGATTCGAGACAGCGGTCAGTCTTGGGCCCGTCGGGCCGGCCGCGCTTGCGCGCGTTCGGTCACTGGGGCGAAACTTCGGCAGAGCCGAGGGCTGCGGCAACTTCAGGCACTGCTTGCGCGTTGCCAACCGGTACCATCGCCACTCAGCGAAGCCGCAGATTATGCACCAGAGTTTCGGGCAGCGTCAAAGCAATTCCGCAATCGAAGCGCTTTCGACCTCGGCCACGGGTCAGCCCGTCGTGCTGGACACCAATGTCGCGTTCGATTTGCTGGTGTTCCGCGACCCGGCGAGCGCGCCCATTGCGGCGCGCTTCGAGAGCGGGCAGTGGCGCTGGGTCTCGACGGCGGCGATGCGCGCCGAATTCAACGCCGTGCTGGCGCGCCCGGCCTTGCACCGCTGGGCCGCACAGGGCGAGGCATTCGCGGACTGCTGGGCAAAGTGGGCGTCGATCGTCGATCCGCCGGCCGTGGCGCACGGCGTTTTGCGCTGCGCGGACGCCGATGACCAGATGTTCATCGACCTGGCGCTGGCGTTGCAGCCCAGTCGTCTGTTCAGCCGCGACCGCGAGGTGCTGCGTCTGGCGCGGCGTGCGCTGGCGCTGGGCGTGACGATCGCCGCGCCGGCCTCCTGCGAGCCGGCCTAAGAAAAAAGGCGGCCACTCAGGCCGCCTTTGGAGATTGACGCAACGCCGCCTCGGTGCGGCGGCCATCGCGCGCAGCTTACTGCGGCTCGGCGGCGCTTTCGCCTTGCGCATCCACCGCGGCGAGTTGCACCGCGGCCAGTTCTTCCGCTTCCTGCAAGGCAATTGAGCGACGCTCGGCGTCGTCCATCGCTTCCTTGGCCTTGCGCGCCTCGTGGAACGCCATGCCGGTGCCGGCCGGGATCAAGCGGCCGACGATGACGTTTTCCTTCAGGCCGCGCAGCTCGTCGCGCTTGCCCATGATGGCAGCCTCGGTGAGCACGCGTGTCGTTTCCTGGAACGACGCCGCGGAGATGAAGCTGTCGGTGGACAGCGACGCCTTCGTGATGCCCAGCAAGATGTCGGCGTGCGTGGCCGGCAACTTGCACGCGGCGACCATCCTGTCGTTGGTGTCGAGCAGCTCCGAGCGTTCGACCTGTACGCCGACGATGTAGTTCGTATCGCCCGCATTGCTGATCTGCACCCGGCGCAACATCTGACGCACGATCACCTCGATGTGCTTGTCGTTGATCTTCACGCCCTGCAGTCGGTACACGTCCTGCACTTCGTCGACGATGTAGCGCGCCAGCTCCTCAATGCCGAGCAGCCGCAGAATGTCCTGCGGGTCCGCCG